>DASZWQ010000204.1 GCA_035546535.1 Pirellulales bacterium
GTACCAGGTGCTCGGTCTCGAAGAGGTACAAAAGCTCGCCGAGCCAGTCGAACAGCAGATAATCCGGAGCAGCGGCCGACACTTCGATCTTCTTCTCCTGGATGAGTCGCACTTCGTCCAGGTTCGCGATGATGATCGAAAGCAATCCGCGCGCGGCGTCCACAAGCAGCGTCTCAAGGTCGGGCGCCGTGACGCGCAGGCCGAGATCGGCCGTATGCTCGAAGATCTCGTACATGAATCAGTTCGTGCGCGCTTGCGCTCAGTCGCCCGTCGGCTTGACCAGCACGCGGCCCGCCACCTGGCCGGCCAGAATCTGCTCGACCTTGGCGCCCAGCTCGCGGAAGCCAATCTCGGTCGCCAGCCGCGGCAGGCAGGCGGGCTTCCAATCCGTGGCCAGGTGCTGCCACAACTTGCGGCGCGTGGCCATCGGGCATTCCGCCGAATCGATGCCGGCCAGATCGACGCCGCGCAGGATGAACGGAAACACGGTCAGCTTGAGCGCCGTTCCCGCCACGAGTCCGCACGCCGCGACGCAGCCGGCCCGATCGAGCGAGCGCACCACGGTCGAAAGCGTGTCACCGCCGACGGTATCAACGGCGGCAACCCACCGCGCCGGCAAGAGCGGCTTGTCGCTTGTGTCGACCACTTCTTCGCGGGAGATGATTTCTGCCGCGCCCGCCATTCTCAGCATGTCGTGGCTGGCCGGCTTGCCGCTCGAGGCGACGACCGTGTATCCGGCCTTCGCCAAGAGCGCCACCGAAATGATGCCCACGCCACCGCTTGCGCCGGTGACGAGCACCTTGCCGCTCTCGGGCTTGATGCCGTGATGGATGATCGCTGCCACGCTTTGCGCCGCGGTGAAACCGGCGGTGCCATAGATCATGCTCTCGCGCAGCGTGAGACCTGCCGGCAGTGGTACGACCCAGCCGGCCGGCACGCGCACGTATTCCGAAAAGCCTCCCCAGGTGTTTTGCCCCAAGTCGTAACCGGTGACGAGCACTTCCTGTCCTGGGCGGAATTCTGCCGAACGACTATCAACGACCGCGCCGGCGGCGTCGATGCCGGGGATGTGCGGATATTTTCGAGTCACGCCGGGCCGGCCCGCGGCCGAAAGCCCATCCTTGAAATTCAGCGAGGAATAGGCGACCCGGATCAACACGTCGCCGGCGGGCAGTTCGTCGATCGCCTTATTGGTTATCTCGGCATGGGCTTTGCCCGCTTCGTCCTTCGTGACGAAATAGCAACGAAACCGATCGGGGGTCATGTTCAACTCCGGCTGACGAGCAAAGATGTGTCTTGGCGACGTGTCCACCGCTCAAGGTAGAAGCTGTAAGCCGTCGATGCAAATTGATACGCCTCTCAGGACGCGCCGATTCGTTGACACCCCCCCTGGTGGCCCTATAATTTCCACACGGAAACGAAAAAAACCAACACGGCGGTGACCTCCGCCGAACGATTTACGGAGAAAAAATCATGGCCGGCAACGTCAGCGAATTCACCGACGCGAATTTCCAGAGTGAAGTCATCGACAGCGCGAGCCCCGTGCTCGTGGATTTCTGGGCTCCGTGGTGCGGTCCTTGCCGCATGATCGCTCCGCTGGTCGAAGAATTGGCCACCGAATACAAGGGGGCCGTGAAGATCGGCAAAATCAACATCGACGACAGCCCCAGCGCCGCCACCCAATACGGCGTCAGCAGCATCCCCACGTTGATGATCTTCAAGGGGGGCGAGGTCGTCGACCGGTTCGTGGGCGTGCAGCCGAAGAGCCGCTTGCAACAAGCTCTCGAAGCGGCCAAGGGCTGATTGCCGGTCGCTCTCTCGAATTCTCAAAGCGGGCCTGCGGGCCCGCTTTCGTTTTAATGCTGGCGCTGCGCGCAGCGCCCTCACGTGATCGGTTTATGCTCGATTTGCGCCCGTGGGCGAGCCGATGACCTGAAAGTGGCGAACTCTCGCCGCTTGTGCGGTGCGATCTACCGCACGATCGTCATTTAGGCCACCACGAAACCGGGCGGCCGCATGTCGGAATCGATCCAGGTTCGCACGACCAACGTTGCGACGACAAGCGGGGGCGCGCCCCTGCCGGCCGGTGCGCGCGTTGACGCTGCGCACGTGCTGGGCTCTGGCCCGCCCGCTGCCGATGATGCGGTCGCGGCAGCAACGGGCGGCCCCGTGGGTCGGCCGTTAAACGGTGCCACCGCTGGCGTGACCGACGCCGGTGCGATGCCCACGGCCGGCGATGCGCTGCAAATCGCGCAGCTCTTGGCCTATCTGCGCGTGCAAGGACGGCAGCTCGCGCAACTACTGCAACAGCGGCAACACGATCTCGATCGCCGCGAGGCGCAGCAACACGCCCAGGCCGCAGAACTGGAGAACCAGATGCGTGCGGCGCGCGTCTGGCTCGAAGCACGGCAGCAGGAATTGACGGAACGCGAGCAGCAACTCGCCTCGCGCGAGCGCGCCACGGCCGAGGCGGGCTCGCGCCTGTCGGCCGCCGAGGCCTACCATGCTTCGGCGCAGCGCGAACTCGTCGACGACTTGCGCCGCCGCGAAGGTGAGCTGGAGCGCGGCCGCGCGGAGCTCGAACGCAATCGGGCGCGACTGGAAAACCAGGCCCAGTTGCAACAAACCGCGCACCGCGAGCTGGCCGAACGCCGTGAAGCCGAGCACAACCGCATCGTGCGCTGTCGTCAGCAGCTCGATCAGGATCGTGCCGCGAGCATGAACATCGTGCGGCAAGGGCTGGCGGCCCTGGAAAAGCGGCGCGTGGCCGTCGAGCAAGAAGCAGCCGCCGTCGAGCGCCGCCGCGCCGAACTGGCCGAAATCGCCCGCCGCCCCAGTCCCGAACAAATCCGCATGACTCGCGCAAGCGCCGAGTTGGCCGATCGGCTGGCAGCGCGCGACGAGCAGCTCACGGCTGCCGAGCGGCTGCAAGTTGCCGCCGAAGCCGAGCTCGCGGCGATTCGCCGTGATTTGGACCACCAGCGCGAACAACTGGCCCGCTTCGCACGCAGCGAAAGGCAACGACTGGTCGAGAGCGAACGGAAATCCAAGGCCGAGATCGCCGCCGAGCGCGAGACTCTCACGCGGCAGCGGCAGCAATTGGACCAGCGGCAGGCACACCTCGAACGGCTGCGCGCGGAACTTGCCGAAGTCCACCAGGCGGCGCTCGACTCGCGCCTCGTGGCCGAGGAAACGCTCGTACACCTGGCCGGCGCCGCGGCTCCGCCGGAAGTCGCCCGGGCTTTGGCGGAAACACGTGCGCGGGTGGCCGACCAATGGCGCTTGGCCGCGGGCCGCCTTGCCGATGAGCGCGCGACGCTTTCGGCCATGACCGCCGATCTGGCCATGCAGTCGAAAAAGCTCGTGACGCAGCGCGACGAGCTATCGGCCTGGGCCGAACGCCGGCAAGCGGAGTTCGACTATCAGGCTTCGTTGCTCTCGCAGCGCGAAGACGAGCTTGGCAATCGCGAACGGGCGCTGGATCGCGAGCGCGAAGAATGGGATCAGGCGCGCCTCGCCTTCGAGCAGCAATTGCGCAGCGCCGCGGCTAAGCTGCGCGAAATGAACGACGAGCGCCGCGCGAGCGCGTAACGGCCGTCGCGCAGGGACGCCCTAGCCCCGACCAATCTAACGGGCCCGTGCCCTGCGACGCGCCTGCGTCTTGTCGGTCGCGACGCTATCGCCGGCGGCGTCCTTACCGGAAGCGCCCTTACCGGAAGCACTAGCCTGGGCGTCGTCGGCCAGCCCTCCTTCGCTCTTGGGCGTTTCGCCGGGGCTCTTGGCCGGAGTTCCAGGATTCTCGGCCGCCAGCTTCATCGATTCGTTGGCAATCGACATGGCCGATCGCAACTGTTCTTCGCTGAAATACGGTTCGCTGGGCCCGACGACGTTTTCGATCCGCTTCGCCGCCAGAGCGTCCCAGTTCATGCCGCTATTCAGGTACCAGGCCGCGGCTTGCGCGGCGCGCTGGTCGATCTTGCCCGCGCCCACCAGCGCGCACAGCTCGCGAACGCCTTCTTTCACCTTGGCGTCACTGATGCGCATGATGCGATAAGCCATGGCAGGACGCGGCTCGGGCTTGCCGTGTTCGAGACAGACGCAGGTGACTTTGAATTTGCCGACCTTCTCGGCCGGAACATTGAACATGCCGCCCCCCATGCCACCCATGCCACCCATCATGCCGCCACCCATACCGCCGCCCATTCCACCCATGCCACCGCCCATCATCTGACCGCCCATGCCCGGACGTGCACCACCACCACCGAGGCCGCCGCCCAGTTGCGCGAGCACGGGCGCGGCCGCGAAAGCGGCAGGCAGTTTCACGTTGAGAGGCTTCTTCGTCTTGTTCGTGATGGTGACGTTGGCCTGCGACGAATCTTTCGGAATGAACTTCACGTCAATCTGACCTGCGTCGATCGCATCGAACAGATCGACCGAGGGATCGTCCGGATTGAACTTGCCGGCGCCGGCTTTTGCCTTGCTCTGGGCCTGGGCCGCGTTTACGCCAAATGCCAGAGTCGTCACGGCGATCGCAAGCGCGACGGCGCGCAGATAGGTTCCCGTACTGGTAGCGGTCGTGGTCATGGCGAACACCCTTTTTGCGCAGTTCTCTCTCGTTCCGAACTCCACCCTTGGCCCGCCGTCTGCCGGCGGCGCAAGAGGCCCTTCAACCTATTGAGACTAATCGGCTTCGGGGCAAAAGCCAAGCAAAATAGGGTTTTCAGCGCTGAATCCGGCCCATTTCTCAAGCCAAGCACTGCCAGGGCCGGCACCTACGCCCCCTCGACGTCCGTGACCTTCCGAAAATGCCGGGCGGGGCACAGCCGCCCGATGACCTAAAGCGCCGGACCGCCATTTACCGGTTCGACGAGAAGGTCAGTCGTTTGACCGACCCCGAAGACGATCGTTCAATATGTCGTCGACCGTTTTACTTTGCAGATCCTGTAGCCGGTAGCGAACTTTCTCATCATTGGGCCCGACAATATACCGATCCTTATCCCGTGCGTCGTAAACCGCGGTACGCGTCGGAAATTCGATCTCAAAATCTGATGGAGCGATTTCAGGATTCAGGTTCACCAGCACGGCGTGTATCGTTCGGGACATCATTAACTTCCCATGCGGGAATTCCGTGACCCATTTCCATCGCATGGGGACCGTCTCGCCGTGAACGTCGCGGTATTCAATATCCCATTGTATTCGAATGTGTTCATTCTCATCCGTCATGCGTTGCACCGTGAGATCAGCGGGGCTTACATACAGGACGCGTTTCAATGTCCCATCAATCCCCGTCCCGCGGCTAAGCACGTAAACGTTCTGACCATTCAACTCCCCACTTTTCGAAGCCCAACCCGAAGACCGTCCAGCCTCAAGCGATCCAAGGATCTTTGTCGGGCGGAACGCACATAGGACTGGATCGGTGTTGCAATTATTGGCGTTCAGCGTTTCCGTAACGTCCCGGCGGTCAATGTGCGCGACAGGGTCAAATCGTTTTGAGGTGCTGAGACGCATTCCCACTTCACCATTGAAGGTCAGGACTTGCGTATCCTCGCCCTTTGTTTCTTCCATGCGGAGTTTATCTCCCTCCATGAGGACTCTCCACTTGCCAGACCAGCTCGCATGAGCGCCGTTGTGCCGGTCCACAACGTCCTCTTTCCACTGCACCTCCAAGCGGTGGAACGTCGCGTCCTTTGCTCGATAGCGCTCTCGTAATGCGTCAAGACGGATCGGCCGGAGTTCGCCGGCATTTGCCAGATCTTCCGCGGTGAGTCGGAGAGTCAGCGCGGCGGCGCCCCACAGAGCGACCGGCAGCCAACTGAGCACGCTCCGAGCGCCTGAACGTTTTAATGTCCTCATCCGAAGTTCTCCCGAGCACGATTGGGAGTTCCACGAGACACGACTCTTACGGAATCACATCCGGCTCGACCTGATAGCCGTCGGCCAAGGCATTGGTCGAGTTGAACATCGCCACCACCGCCATCAGTTCGCCGAGGCCTTCGTCGTCGAGGCCGAGCTTTTTGACCGCCGCCGTGTGTGAGTTGACGCAGTAAGAGCAGCCGTTGGTGGCCGAGACCGCCAGCGCGATCATCTCCTTTGTCAGCGCGTCGAGCCGGCCCGGCGCCATCGTGACTTTCAGACGCGTCCAGATCTGTTCCAACAGCGGGGGATGCGTGGCCAGCGTCTTCCACAGGTTCGGCACGAAGTCGATCTTCTTCGTGGCCTTGATATCGTCGTAGATTTCCCGCACGCGGCCGGTCGCCGCCGACTCTTCGACCATCGCGACCGTGGCGGGTCCGGGTTTTTTGGTATCTCGCGCTGACATGAGACTTACTCCCGAAAGCGACGCGGTTGGCTATGAGATGACCTTCGGCGTGCAATTTAGCACTGGCCAAGAATTCCAGGTACCAGAATTGCATACCAGCCCGAAGCGCCAGCGAGGGATCCGACGAAGTCCCTACCCCTCGCTAGCGCTTCGGGCTAATAAACACTCGCGAATATCAAGTCTGAGAGAGTCGCCGTTGACGTTTGCCCCTCACCCTGCCCTCTCCCGCCCTCTCCCGCCTCTCCCGGCGGGAGAGGGTTTAAACTTCCGGCGTTGCCCTCGCCCGGTGGGAGAGGGTGTTAGAGTCTGGCATCAATGCGCGGTGGGAATGAGTTCCACGCACACCAGCTCCGCATCATCCCGGGCAAAGACGTGTCGGCCGGCGTAGGCCGGGTGGGCCCAGGTCGGGCCGATGATTTTGGTGCGCGATTGCTCTTCGTATCCTTGCGGCGTGAAGCGGGCCAGCACCAGTTCGCCCTCGGCGTTGAGCGAGATCGTCCGGTCGCTATCCCCCAGCCATACCATCGTGACCTGTGGGTTGCGGCCGCGCGGCGTAAGGCGATTGCCATCGTCCCAGAGTTTCTTGCCCGTCGCCATTTCGAAGCACGTCACGCCCAATTGCTTGTCGAGCGAGTAAACAAAACCGTTGCGCTCCAGAGGCTGCGACATCAGCCCGCGCAGTTGCTTCGTGTCCTCCCAGGCCAACTCGGCATCGGCCGGTCCTTGCCCCAGGCGAACCATCTTCGAACCTTCCCAGTAGCCGGTGACGAATACCAGGTCGTCGCGAACGATCGGTGTGGCGATCGACACGCCATAGGTCACCTTGTAGGGAATCTGCCAATCGACGTGTCCCGAGTCGAGCGTGATGCCAACGACATTTTCCGGCGTCCAGCCGACAAGCTGCGGGCCGTGGCTGCGGTTGACGATGATCGGCGTGGCATAACCGGCCGGGTCGTTGCTCGCGCGCCATACCTCTTTTCCCGTCGCACGATCAAAAGCCACGAACGACCCGCCAGGAACGCCCACGTGGACGATCACCAGGTTTTTCCAAACGACGGGCGAGGCCGACAGTCCCCAGTCGGGAATCTTGGCCTGCATCTCGGCCACGCAATCGTGCGACCACAGCGACTTGCCGGTGGCGGCATCCAGGCACAACACATGCCCGAGCGCGCCCAGCGTATAGACGCGGCCTTCATGAATCGTGGGCGCTGCGCGCGGGCCGTTTCCGTAATCGAGCTTGCCGTACTCGACCGGGTATTCGTGCTTCCAAAGTTGCCGGCCGGTCGCCGCATCAAACGCCAACACGCGTTCGACCTCGACCGGTTCGCGTTGCCGGTCCATGATCAGCACGCGACCGTCGGCGACGCTCACGCCGGCATATCCGCCGCCGATCGGTTGCCGCCAGACGGTCTTCAAACCATCGGCTGGCCAAACCTCGGGCAGCGGCGGCGCGTGCCAGGTGCCATCGCCGCGCGGCCCACGCCAGCGGGGCCAATCTTCGGCCGACGCGATCACAGCGGCGCACAGCGCAGCTAGGAACGCGAATACGCCAAGTAGCCTGGGCAGCAAGTTTGCCTTCAACCACATGCTCACGCGAGCGTGAGCAGGACACCCGGAGTTGTGGCTGTGGCAGAGCACTAGACCAGTTCCGCGATCGGCCGTGACCCCTCGGGCAGGATTCCCACCGGCCGGTCGGCCAGATCCTTGACGAACGTGTGCGGATCGAGCCCGAGGTTGTGATAGATCGTGGCCAGCACGTCGAGGTAGGGCACGCGGCGCGCCGTGGCGTAGGCGCCGATCTTGTCGGTGGCGCCGATCACCTGGCCGGTGCGCATGCCGCCGCCGAACATCAAAGCAAAGTTGACCGGCGCCCAATGGTCGCGACCGGCGTCCTTGTTGATCTTCGGCGTGCGGCCGAATTCGCCCCACACGACGACCGTCACGTCGCGATCGAGTCCGCGCTGGTAGATATCTTCGACCAAGGCGGAAATGCCCTGATCAAACAGTGGCACACGTTCCTTAAGAGCGCCAAAATTGTTGCCGTGCGTGTCCCAAAAGCCGTAGGCCACGGTCACGCAACGGGCGCCGGCCTCGACCAGGCGCCGGGCCATCAGCAGTTGATCGTTCCACTCAGGCGCCCCATCCCCCTGATGCTGCGGCGAGCCGCGGCCATAGCGTTCGCGCACGGCCGGGTCTTCTTTTTCGACGTCCATGGCGCTGGCCAGCTTGCTGCTCGTGAGCACGTCGAACGCGCGGCGGTAGGCGGCATCCAATCGCTCGACGCCGGAGCTATCGACGGCGCGGCGGAAATCATCGAAACCGGCCAACAAATTGCGGCGCGCGGAAAACTCCTCAGACGAAACGTACCGCAGCTTCATGCTGGCCAGGTCTTCGCCATCGGCCTTCGTCCCCGCCGCCGCGTGTCCCAGCATGCCAGGGCCAGGGCTGTTGTACGGGCGATGCTGCATGGTCGGGAACAGATCCACAAACGGCGGCACCACCGGATCGACCGGCCCGGCCAGCCGCGCGATGACCGAACCGAAGTTCGGCCGCCCCTCGCGCTGCGCCACGCCCATCGTGTAACCGGTTAGATTCTGAAAGCTGGAATGCTCGTCGCGCATGCCCACGATCGATCGCACCAGGGCCACGCGATCCATCACCGTGGCCATCTTCGGCAACAGTTCGCCCACCTGCACGCCCGGCACGTTGGTCGAGATCGGCTTGAACTCGCCGCGAATTTCGTCCGGCGCGTCGGGCTTCAAGTCGAACGTGTCTTGATGCGCCATCCCGCCCGACAGGTAGACCATGATCACCGACTTGTGCGAGCCGCCGGTGCCTTGCCGCGCTTCGGCGCGCAACAGGGCGGGCAGGCTCAGGCCCCCCAAGGCCAGGCTGCCGACCTTGAGAAAGTTGCGGCGCGAGGCGCGATCGCAATAGCGGTGCTGTGGCCCCAGCAGGGTGAACATGCGGTGTGGTTCCTTGCTCCCGCCGGCTGGCGAAGAGGACGGCGGGCTCGGTCGGCAGGCTGTGTGGCGGTGGGTCTCTCGACAGTTTAACGGTACCGGCGAGGAGAAGCAAAGTCCTGTAGCCCAGGCCTGTGGTCCGGGTGGCTCATCGGGTCCGCCTTCGCACCCTTGCTTTTTGCCCCGACTTCGCCGTTGATATAGGGATTCCCTTTCCTACGGAACACAGGTTCGGGGCAGCCGCGCATGGCCACTGTTCGCTCTCCGCAGATCTCGGCTCTGGCGAAACGCATCATCGCCAATATCGAGAAAGTTATCATCGGCAAACGCCAGGAAGTCGTTCTGGCGCTGGTCAGCTATTTCTGCGAAGGGCACGTGCTGCTGGAGGACGTGCCGGGCGTAGCGAAGACGATGCTCGCCCGGGCCCTGGCCAAAAGCGTCGGCTGCTCGTTCAAGCGCGTGCAATGCACGCCCGATTTGTTGCCCACCGACATCACGGGGGCGTCGATCTTCAATCAGAGGGCGGCCGAGTTCGAATTTCGCGCCGGGCCGATCTTTTCGCAGATCGTGCTGGCCGACGAAATCAACCGCGCGACGCCGCGCACCCAAGCCGCTCTGCTGGAAGCGATGGCTGAGCGGCAAGTGACCGTCGACGGCACCACGCACAAGCTCGCAGCGCCCTTCTTCGTCATCGCCACGCAAAACCCCGTGGATCACGAAGGGACGTTCCCGCTGCCCGAGGCACAATTGGACCGTTTCCTGGTGCGCCTGTCGCTGGGATACCCCAGCCAAGAGGAAGAGGCCCGCATGCTCGAGCGGCTACAGCGTGGCCATCCGATCGACGACCTGACCGCCGCGGTTTCGGTCGACGAAGTGCTGGCCTGCCAGCAGGCGGTGCGAGAAGTCTACATCGATGAAAAATTGCGCAACTACATCGTCGAGCTGATCCGCGCCACGCGCGAGCATGACGACGTGCTGCTGGGCGGCAGCCCGCGGGCTTCGATGGCACTGTTGCGCACGTCGCAAGCGCTTTCGGCGGTGCGGGGTCACAACTTCGTGCTGCCCGACGATGTGAAGCGGATGGCGCCGGCGGTGCTGTCGCATCGGTTGATCCTGAAGCCGGAAAGCAGGCTGCGCAAAGTCACGGCCGAGACGGTCGTCCACGAGATTCTCGACGAAACGCCGGTTCCCACGATTGCCAGTGAAGCAGGCCGGTCATGAGATGGTATCTGGCTGCCGCGTTCTTGCTGCTGCTGGCGGTCGCGTTTCAGATGGGCCTGTTGGCCTATGCCATGTACGTGCTCTTGGCGGTATTGATCTCCAGCCGCCTGCTGGCGCGGGCGTGGATCGAGAACCTGTCGGCGACGCGCGAGTGCAATCGTTTGTCGGCCGAAATTGGCGATCGCGTGGCCGTGGCGGTGACTGTCGCGAACGCCGGCCGGCTGCCCGTTCCGTGGGTGCTGGTCGAAGATATTCTGCCGCGGGCCGCACTCGTGCAGCGGCCGCCGCGGCTGCGCGTGACCGGACGCCGGTTGATGATCGCCATGGTGCGCGGGCAGGGGCGCCGCGTTCTCTTGTATCAGCTCACTTTCGAGATGCGCGGCTACTACCAGATCGGGCCGTGCATGTTGGAAAGCGGCGACCTGTTCGGCCTGCACCGGCGGTTCCGCGTGGCGAGCGAGCCGCATTTCATCATTGTCTACCCGAAGGTGATTCCGCTCGTCGGCTTTGATATCGCGTCGCGCCGTCCGATCGGGGAAGTGCGCATGACGCACCGGTTGTTCGAAGATCCGACGCGCATCGCGGGCGTTCGTTTGTATCAAGCCGGCGACGCCATCAATCGCGTCAATTGGCGCGCCACGGCCCGCACCGGCGAGCTGCACAGCAAAGTCTACGAGCCCTCGTGCATCGCGGGGGCCACGATCGTGCTGGACTTCAATCGGGCCTCGTTCCCGCCGCGCAACGAGCCGGTGCGCTCGGAGCTGGCCATCACGGCCGCCGCGTCGCTGGCCAACGCCGTGTATCAACTGGGCCAGCAGATCGGCTTGATCACCAACGGTCGTGACGCCGCGGATCGCATCCGGCAGGAAGGTTGGGAGCACGAATATCGCACCCGCGGCGCAGCGCGACAAAGCGCGAGCATGAACGAAACCAGCGATCGGCTTCGCCCGCTGATCGTGCCGACGCGGCGCGGGCCGGAACAGTTTCGCCGCATCCTGGAAACGCTGGCCCGGGTCGAAATGACCGATGGGCTGTCGTTTGCGCAATTGGTCAACGAAGCGGCCGCGCGGTTGCCGGCCGATGCCACGGTGATCGCCGTGCTGGGGGACGTACCGCCCGAAGTGGCCTGGACCTTGGGCAACCTGCGCCGCCGCGGATACGCCGTGACGGCCGTCGTGGTGAACTTCGACGAATTCGAGTCGAGCGAGTGCCTGGGCCGGTTGATCGCCGAAGGGATCGACGCGCGGCTGGTCGCCAGCGAAGAATCGCTGTCGGCGCTGTGCCAACAGCAAATGGTACGATAGGCGTTGGAGGCGCGAGATGTCCGAGGCGCGACCCAAACCGACTTTGATGGATTACATGGCGATCGCCATTAGTCCGTCATTGATCATCTTGTTGGTTGGCAGCCTGGCGTTCTTTCTGTTAATGGTCTTTTACGCGGGCGCGTTCGAAACGCGACTGTATTGGACGACCGGCTGCTTCGTGTTCGCGGCCGTGCTGATCAGCCGCATCTCGATCGAAGAGGGAGCCGAGCGGGCCAGCTTGTTCGGCATCGCGCTGGGTGTCGTCGCGGCCCTGGCCATGACACGTTTTGTCGACCATGCGTTTTGGGCCTGGCTGGTGCTGGGCGTCATCTGGTGGTGCGCGAGCCATCTGGTCTGGAATTGCACGCTGGTCGACGACGATGACGACGCCAGCGGCGCCGGCTTACTCGAAGCGGCCGGCTTCGACGCGGCCCTCTCAACCGCGGCTGCCGAACCGAAAGAGGCGCCCGCCCTGACGACAGCCGCAGCGCGGCGCAAGCGCCGCAACGAAGCGGCTGCCCGGTCGTCGAAAACGCCCGAGTTGCCGAAGCCGCCCGAGTTGCCGTGGATCAAGCGGGCTTTCGCGTGGTGGCAGAGTAGCGCCAGCCGCAAGGCGCCGCCGGGGTTGACGGTCGTTTACTTTTCGCTCGCGGCGCTGCCGATTTTCGGCCTCGGCCAGCAATTCATCGCGACCGAAGACCGGCTGTATGCCTTTCAATGTCTGTTCGTGTATGTGGCCAGCGCGCTGGGTCTGCTGGTCACGACCAGCTTCCTCGGGTTGCGCCGTTACTTGCGGCAGCGCCGGCTGGAAATGCCCGTCGAGATGGCCGGCACCTGGCTGGCCGTGGGCGCGGCGATGGTGGGCATCGTGTTGATCCTGGCGGTCCTGATTCCGCGGCCCCAGCCGGAATACGCCATTTCGTCGCTAACCGGCATGCTCAGCTCGCCCGAGCGCGAGGCGTCGCGCTACGCGCCGATGCACAACAGTCCCGCGCAAGGCGAATCGTCGTCGGGCGCGCCGGACGAGCAACAGAAGCAGCCCGACGATTCACAGGCGGCAGCTCAACAGCATGGCGGCGCCAGCGGCGACAGTTCGCAGGCCGGCGGGGAGCAGGGGCAGAAAACAGAGGGCAGCGGGCAGCGGGCAGAGGGCAGTGAGGAGGAAAACAAAGGGCAGGCGGCAGCCGGTGAGAGGGAGGGGCAGAGCGGAGAGGGGACTAAGTCGCAGCAAAGCGGCGGTAGTTCCGGCGGGGGCACGAGCGGTCAGCAGCAGTCGGGCGGCAGCGGCAACCCGTCGCAAGGTCAGCAGGCACAGAGTCAGCGGTCGCAAGGGCAACAGGCCCAGACGCAACCATCACAGAATCCGCAAGCCCAGCAGCCGCAACAGAATCAGGCGACGCAATCCGGCGGTGAAAAACAGCAGCAACCGCAGGGCAACAATCCGGCCTCACAACAGTCGGCCGGACAACAACAGCAACAGCAACAATCACAACAGCGACAAGACAAAACTGCCGGACAGTCCGGGGATCAGCAGCAACAGCAGGCTCAACAGACTCAGCAACGGCAAAGCTCCGACGCCGAAAAAAACGGCGAGCAAGGCGCGAAGCAGCAAGCTGACCGGCAAAGCGGCTCGGCCGGTAGTGGCAAGCAACAACCATCCGAGCAGCAAGCGGGGGCTGATAAAGGCAAGGGCGCGCAAGACTCGCTGTCGTCAAAGATGGCGCAAAGCCTCGGGCAGCGCTGGCAGCAGCGCCCCCGGCTGCGGCCGCCTCCGCTGGCCTCGGCCGGCGGCGTGTTGTGGTTACTAAAGATGCTGGTAAACGCTGTCGTTGCCATTGCCGTGATCTATTGCTTGATCCGCTACGGCGCGCAAGTGCGGGCCTTCTTGCATGCCATGGCACGCGAGCTCATGGCGCTGTGGCAAAGCTTCTTCGGACGCCGGTCCTCGACGGGTGGCGAAGCCGATGAAGCCGTCGCGGCAACGGTGCGTCGAACGCGGCCGTTCGCCTCCTATGCCGATCCGTTTGCCAGCGGCGCGGCGGCAAAAGCACGGGCCCACGCGATCGTGCAGTACAGCTTCGAGGCCTTGGAAGCGTGGGCCGCTGATCGTGACACTCCGCGGCTGGCGGAAGAAACACCGCTTGAATTCTCGGCCCGCCTTGCCGGCGAGCATCCGCCTCTGGCCGCGGGAGTTCAGGAGCTAGCGAGCCTGTACGCGCGGGTTGCCTACGCGCGCGATCCGCTCGCCGGCGAGAACCTGGCCGAGGTGCGTCAATTGTGGATAGCGCTACAACGCGCCGGCGCGCCGGTCTCGAGCCGATAGCGAGCTGGCTTCACGGCATCGCCGCGTAGCGCTCGGCGTATTCGAGGATCCACAGATCGATCATCTGCCGATAGCTGGCCAGATCGACCTCCCAGATGCGCTGAAAGTGCGTGCGGTTGAAGATTTCCTTGTTCGCGATCGTCCCCTTGGCCGTCAATTCGACGACGTGCGACGAGGAGTAAGGGCGAATCGCGACTTCCAGCCGCGAGAACGAATTGCCGCCGCGGCGAACGTCGTCGCGATTGATGCCGGCGCCCCAGCCACGATCGCCCGACAAGGTTTCGTAGCGAAAACCCGGGAAATGGTCGGGCAAGGGACGCATCGCCTGTTCGATGTGTTCGGAAAGCTCCAAGCGATATTGCGAGTGGAGGCGCCGCAATTCCTCCTCGCTGACCGCGTCACGCGCTTCGCTGCGTGCCTTGACGGCATGCTGCCGTTCGCCGCGAGCGATGGCCTCCTTGAGTCGTTCGTTGAAATCCATGCGGCGACTTGCCTTCTCGGCGCTCAGCTTTGCGGGGACTCGGGCGCTTGATCGTCGGTCTTTTGCTTCAGCTCGAGGAATTGTTTCAGATCCCCGAAGGTGCGCATGGGCTCGCGTCCTTCCGCCATTCCCTTGGTGAGCGGCACGACGGGGCGCGGTTTCGGCTTCGGCCGCGGAGCGCTGTACGGCTTCTTCTGTTGGTCCGAGCCGCGGTCAGGACGCGACGAGCGCCCGCCGCGTTGCTGTCCCCCGCCTTGCTGCCCGCCGGGACGGCCTTCTCCAGAACGCTGTCCTCCCTGACGCTGCACGGCCGGCCGTGGGGCGGCTCCGGCGGTCTGCGCCTGCGGAGGTCTATCGGGCCGGCGCCTTTCCTGGCGCGGCGGGCGGCGCTCTTCAGTGCGACGACTCGCAGGGTCGATCAACGTGAGCGACACGCGGCGCCGCTCCTTGTCGACGGCCATCACCCACACGGTCACGATGTCGCCGACCGAGACGCAGTCGTGCGGGTCCTGAATGAATTTCGTGGCCAACTGGCTGACATGTACCAGACCGGTGTCCTTGAGGCCGATGTCGACAAACGCGCCGAAGTCGACGACGTTCAGCACCGTGCCCATCAATTCCATGCCAGGAGCAAGATCGTCGAGTTTGAGGATTCCCTTTTTGAAGATCGGCTTGGGCAGCGATTCGCGCGGGTCACGGCCGGGCCGGGTGAGCTGACCGACGATGTCCGCAAGCGTCAGAGCCCCGACGTGCAGGCTTTGGGCCAGTTCGGGAAGGTTGGCGCCCATCAGACGCTCGCCCAGTTCGGCATCTTTGGCCTTGTCGGCCAGGTCAACGGCCTGAAAGCCCAACGTGTCGAGCAACTGCGTCGCGGCTGGATAGCTTTCGGGGTGAATCCATGTGGCGTCGAGCGGATTGTCGCCGCCGGCGATCTTCAAGAAGCCGGCCGCCTGGACGAAGGCCGCTTCGCCGAAGCCCAGCACCGAGCGCAATTGCGCGCGGTTGGTAAACGGCCCGTTCGCCATGCGGTGCGTGACCAGTCGCTGCGCCGTCAATTGGTTCAGTCCCGACACGTATCGCAATAGTGCCGGGCTGGCGGTATTCAAATCGACGCCGACGAAATTCACGCACGATTCGACGACGCCGTCGAGCGAATCGCGCAGATGCTTCACCTTGACGTCGTGCTGATACATGCCGACGCCGATATTGGCCGGGTCGATCTTCACCAGCTCGGAGAGCGGGTCTTGCAGACGCCGGCCGATACTGATGGCGCCGCGCAGCGTGGCGTCGTAGGACGGAAACTCCTCGCGGCCGATCTGGCTCGTCGAGTAGACGCTGGCGCCGGCTTCATTGACAATCGCGTAGGAAATATTCTCCTCCGCCAGGTCACCGGCGATCAGCTCGCTAATCCACTGTTCGGTTTCGCGACAGCCTGTGCCGTTGCCGATGGCCACGGCCGTCAGGCGATGCTCGCGCACCATGTCGACGACCTTGGTCTTGGCCTCGGCGCGGCGCTCCTCGCTGCCCACCAGGTGTACGACACCATGCGCCAGCAAGTTTCCAAACTCGTCGAGCGCCGCCAGTTTGCAGCCGCTCTTGAAGCCCGGGTCCAGGGCCAGCACGCGGCATTCGCGGATCGGCGGCTGCAGCAATAGCTTGCGAAGGTTGCGGGCGAAGACCTCGACGGCGTGTGCTTCGGCACGATCGGTCAATTCGCGACGCACTTCCCGTTCCAGGCTCGGCAGGATCAGCCGGGCGAGCGCATCACGCGCCACGCCCCGCAGAAAGTCGGCATGCGGCGTCTCGGGATCGATGACCAATTCGTCGAGCACGCGGTGCATGGCGGCCGTATCGGCCTCGACCTTGATGCGCAAGATCTTGGCCCGCTCGCCACGATTGATCGCCAGCACCCGGTGCGGCGGGACCTTGGCCAGCGCTTCGCTGAAATCGAAAAAGTCGCGGAACGCGTTGCCGTCGCGCTTCCCTTTTTGTTTCTTCTTGTTCGCCGCCGGCGGTTCCGGCTTGGGCGCCTCGGCGCCGGTTTCGCTTTCGCTGGCCACGGCGGTCGCTTCGGGCTCTTTTTCTTTGGCCTCTTTGCCCTCGCCTTCGATGTTGTTGCTGACCAGCCGGCCGGTCTCTTCCAGGATCGAACGCAGCCGGCCGCGCAAATCGGCGCGCTCGCTGATCACTTCGGCCAGGATGTGGCCGACCCCCAAGAGCACGTCGCCGATGTTGTTGATCTGTCGATCGGGATTGACGAAATCCGCCGCGCGGGCGTCGAGGTCGCGGCAAGCTGGATCATTGGCCAGGATTTCGTCGGCCAGCGGCTCCAGCCCGCGGCTGCGCGCGGTGGTGGCGAGTGTTTGTTTCTTGGGCTTATAAGGAAGGTAGAGATCTTCCAACCGCTTCATCGTGTCGGCGGCTTCGATCTGCGCGGTGAGTTGGGGCGTGGTTTTGCCTTGAGCTTCGATCGAGCGCAGGATCGTCTGTTTGCGGTCTGCTAGCTGACGCAGCTTCAGCACGCGCTCCTGGATGGCGCGCACCTGTTCTTCGTCCATCCCGCCGGTTTGGTCTTTGCGATAGCGGGTGATAAAAGGAATGGTGTTGCCGCTATCGAGGAGGTCAACGACGGCAGCGACGCTATCGAGTGGAAGCGCAAGAGGGCCAGCAACCTGGCCAAGGTCGAGATCGATCGTAGAGATCATGAGCTGTGCGTACCCCTTGCGTTGATAGGAGAATACAACGCAAGGCTCCTGCTGATAAGACCTTACTCGTTTCGCAATCTAGAAACGAGCGTCAACGGTGTCAAGCCGCGCCAGCGTTATACCTGCCCCGTAGCTGCCCCCGCGCCGTGCTGTTACGCCGCGCATGCACTGCATTCTGCGTACCTCGTGCGCGATCGTTTTCAAACCGTCGCAGAGAAAAGAACGAATTTCTTGCCAAATAGATCAAACCGAGGGAAGGGGCGCGGCCGATACACACATCAATGTTCCAGGGTGGGCGCTAGCAGCGGTGCGCGGGGATTTCGCGCACTCGACGTCGGGGTCACGAGCGGTCCGACCCGACGATCGTCCCAGGGAACCGCGACGTAAGGAAGCGTTGTCTATGTCCCGAAGCCAGTTACGCGTTTATTACGGACCTGATTCCGCGACAGCCACGGCCCACAAGGCCCAGGAACATTCGGTCCAGGTCCGCCTGGGCGAGATCTTTCCGCTCTTGGCCGACGCCGTACGCAGCGAGCGAACCTGGTTGCGCGACTTCGAAGATGACGAAATCTCGATTTCGATGGATCTTTACGAAGTCATCCTGGCCTACCAGCATTGCCGCCGCCCGAGCGCTTAACGGCACTTCGCGGCTTTGAATAGAATACCCAGAACCGGATGCAGATTCGCATCCGGTTTTTTTGCGCGCCGAGGCGCCACCGGCCAAACCCCTGAATTCCAGATCGCCCTAGCAGCCTGTTGAAGAACTCAACGGGCTGCGACATCGCAGGGATGCGATGGCAGAATGTCGACGTAAGTCGTTATTTTGCGAGCCGTGCGAAGCTTTGCTTCGCACTTGGCGAGGTTGAAAGAAGCCACGAGGGCTTTTTTCAACAGGCTGCTAGGGGCCGTATGGGCCTTCGGACGCGCTACGCGACTTATGTAGCGCCCCTATGGTGTGCTTTTCTCTCTGCGCACCTGTTGAATTCCCGGACAGGCTCAAGCGAGTTGCCCGTGCTACCCGGGTGCTCTGGCGGCCCTGAACGGGGCGCTTTGCGTTCCTTCCTGCCGCCTACCGTCCCCGTTAAGATCTGGCCTGCCCAACTCTTTCGGAGACTCTCGGCATGGCGAATCTAGATACCACCGTCGCAGGCTGCCGCAATCGGCAGCGGCGCGTTCTGGAACTAATGCAACGCGAACGGCTGGACCTGGTGATTGTCACGCGGCACGAGCATGTGCAATGGCTGGCAGGGCCGCGGTTTCATTGGACCTTCGAGCCGGTGGCGGCGCTGGCGGCCGATGGGCATGTGACGCTCGTCGCGCCGACGGTCACGTATAAGGACGCGGCGGCCGATAAGGTCGTGTCGTACGAATCGAACCGGTTTTCGACCCTGCGGAACGACCAGCGGCAAGCTTCGTCCGATGCTCTCGTCACGGCGCTCGCCGGGCGGCCGGCACCGAAGCGGATCGGCGTCGAGTTCTCGTCGTTCGGGCCGCACCTGGCGACGCGCTTTGCGGCTGAGCTGGTCGACGTCGAGCCGTCACTCTATTATTTGCGCCGCCGCAAGGAGCCGGACGAACTGGCGCGGCTGCAAAAGGCGATCGACGGGACAGGCCTGATGTACGCGCGCGGGCGCGAGATCATCGAGCCTGGCATCAACGAGCTGGAAGTTTTCAACCAATTGCAGAGCGTGGCCGTGGCCCATTTCGGCGAGATGATGACCGCCACCGGCAACGATTATCAGTCGGGCACGCGCGGCGGGCCGCCGCGCGACCGCCGGGCCGAGGATGGCGAGCTATACATCCTCGATCTGGGGCCGGCCTACCAGGGTTACTTTGCCGACAACTGCCGCGCCGTTGCCGTCAACCATCGCCCGACCGACGACCAGCAGCGGGCGTGCGCGAAGATCGCCGAAGTCTTCACGATGATCGAGCGCAACGTAAAGCCGGGCGTGCGCTGCCGCGACATCTTCGACGCCGCCCAGGCGATTCTCGACGAGTATCGGCCGGGAGCGTTCGACCATCACCTGGGGCACGGCATCGGCCTGTATCCGCACGAGGCGCCGCACTTGAATCCGAAATGGGACGACACGTTCGAAGTCGGTGACGTCTTCACGGCCGAGCCCGGCCTGTATGGGCCGGAGTTGCGCGCCGGTATCCGGCTGGAGAACGACTATCTGGTCACCGAAAACGGGGTACGGCTGCTGAGCGATTTCCCGCTGGGGCTGTAGGAACGGCACGGTTAACGCGCGAACCGTTCATCGATTGCCGTGCTCCGCCTCGTATAATCGAAGGCATGCTGCCGGCCTTCTCGCTACGCGCGCTGTTGATCGGTGTGGGACTCACTGCGGTCTCTTGTGCATTGCTCGTCCAGTGGCCGGCCGTTGCCTTGCTGGCATTTAGTGTCACGCTTGTTTGGTTCGCGTTGCTTGCCAGGAAGGTCGACGCAAAACGGCGTCCGGGTTATCTCAGCGTCATTGCGTTTGCGTTTGTCGGATTGCTATTTCTTGCGCTAGTAATGCCAGCCGCCCAAAGGCCGCTCCCCCGTCGTAACGTGTGCATGAGTAATATGCACCAACTCGGGCTGGCCTTGGCGAATTATCACGCCAACAACGGCTGCTACCCTCCTGCCTATTTTGCCGACGCACACGGGCGTCCGCTTGTCAGTTGGCGCGTGCTACTGTTGCCGTACTTGGAGAACCGGCAACTGTACGACGAGTGGAAAAGGCACGCCGACGAGCCGTGGGATGGTCCACACAATATTAAATTGAGCCAACAGGTTCTCGAATTCTTCCACTGCCCCTCCGACCCTGGCCCTGCGACCGAAACTAGTTACGTGGCGGTCGTCGGACCCGGCACGATCTGGCCGGGAACGGGAAAGGTCAAGGAATCTCAAATCAAGGACGGTAAGTCAAATACGATCTTGTTGGTCGAGGTCGCGAACTCCGGAATCAATTGGATGGAGCCGCGAGACCTCGACCTCAAGAATCGCGCGCCGGGCGTCAACGCACCGTCGGGTCTCGGCGTCTCCAGTGGGCATCCGGGGTGCGCGTGCATCCTTTTCGCGGATGGCCGGGTCTTAACGATCGACGAGCACATCACCGACAAGGACCTGCAGGCGCTACTGACGATCGCAGGCGGCGAGACCGTGCGGTGGCCTTGAACGGTTGTAAGGTTTGGCGCGGCTGGCGATACGCTGCTGATCTCCGTGCAACGCGATTCTTACCACCGCGTCTGGGTGTTTTCGGTGCGCAAATTTGTATACTACAGTTCAGGAATGGGGGGCGACCGGCCCACGGGCGGGGTCGTCACGAAATCATGGCGTGCCCAGCAAAGCATTGCCAACAAAGCATTGAAGGAGAAATCGCTTGACCACTGAAAAGACCACCCCGGCCGAATCCGAAGCTCCCGCCGGCGAAGCGCCCGCGCAACGCCAGCAAGTGAAGGTCGATGATTCGCACATCACGGCCTCGTACGCGAACTTTTGCCGCGTGACGGGCACGCCCGAGGAACTGATCATTGATTTCGGCCTCAATCCGCAGCCGTTCGGCATCCCGCAAGAGCCGGTGATCGTGACGCAACGCATCGTCACGAACTATTACACCGCCAAGCGCATGCTGCACGCCTTGCAGTTGACCGTGCAGCGGCACGAAGCCACGTTCGGCGTGCTGGAGACCGACGTGCAGAAGCGCGTCATGCCGAGCGCCCGGACTCCCGCCGCGCCGCGTAGCTAGCACTGCTGGCGACGCGCCTGTCGTGAAATCTCGGTGGGTGGCCCTGACAACTCGTTGTCAGGGCGCCGGAGGCGCTGCGGCCTGGCCAGACGCCAAATTCCGGCGGTTTCTTATTGCTGCGCGACGTGCAGGCGGGACGCCTGCATCCCAAGAAGTCGATGCCAGGCGAATTGTGGTGCGGCCGTCTCGGCTGCACGCGCCAGTCGGCTTGACCTGCCGCGCCAAAGTCTTTAACGTCCTGCACCCCTGACGGGGAGTTTCGTAGGCCAAACGTTCGGCCTGCGCTCCCCTTGCGTCGGGGAGACTTGTTGCAGGAGTCGTGTCATGGAAGTCACGAAGTGGACGGGCGCGATGCTCGTGATCGCGGCGCTGTCCGGCGGTTGTTGTTGCAATCAGCCGGGTTCATGGTGGGGCGGAAGCACGTACGCCGCGCCGGCCGCGTATTCGACGCCCGCGGCGCCAGGCACCTATCCGGCGCCCGTGTATAGCGCTCCGGCCGGCGCCCCCGTAGCGGCGCCCGTCGCGACGCAGCCGACGACGACCACGACGCTGCGCTAAGGGTCGCGCGGTCGGCAAGCGGAGTTGGCGAATCTCTTTCGCGGGGCGCTAGAGGATGCTGCGCGCCTGACGAACTTCTTAGGCCGACTCATAGGCGTTCCTGCTGCGAGCCGTTGGTTACTCGCGAGGCAGTTGCACGATCTCGCCGCCGGCATAATTCGGAAAGACGACGAGGGCGGCCGACGCGAGGCGCGTCCCCCAAGATATCGCGCGGATCATCAGATACCCCCTGCGACATATACCGTTATGACCTGTGCGCCGCGGTTCAATGAACAGCTCAATGAACAGAAGCCGCGGTATTGCACAATGAGGCGCTTTACTGCGGCAATTGAACGACTTCTCGCCCGGCATACGTCACCAAGGCCTTGAATACGCTCGGGTCGATGGAACGGGCGATCATGCGGACAGAGCCGTCACTAAACAACGCTTCGAAGCCGTTGGGGCGAATTTTTCCCAACCCGGCCAGGGGTTTTTCAGGATCGAAATGAAAATCGTCAGGCTTGGTCCATTCCACGGCAAGGTCCGGGTCGGCCTCGACCACCAGGATCGTATTCGAGGTGCCATCAATCATCTGTGCCAACCGTAAGCCAGGCTGCGGAGCGAACCCGCCGAAGACCGTACCTTCGCCTGTCATGGCCAGGTAGTTTGTTTTGCCCGGCTCGCTCATGGTGGGGTTCGTGAAGACGGGCGGCATGCGGGCGATCAGCTTCTTGTTGTGCTCGCTATCCCACGGCTCGTCGAGATGAAACTCTTTGTACAAGGCGGCCTGGTCGAGGTATGGCAAAACGGCGACCCGCCAGCTCAAGAGCGGCTTTCCATCCTTGTCGCGAATCGCCCGGGCGGGCAAGCGGTTGTACGCGTCGTGATGGTTCAGCATGGCCAGACCGATCTGCTTGAGGTTGTTCTGCGATTGGGCGCGCCGCGCGGCTTCGCGCGCCGATTGAACGGCCGGCAGCAGCAGGCCCACCATAATGCCGGTCGAGGCCATGGCCGGCGCGCCGTTCAGTAGGGTTACTTCGACCCGATCGTCGACGACGCGCACGTCGATGCCGTCGAGCAATTTCCCGACCACGCGCTGCGTGTATTTGCCGAGCGCCGCCTGCGTGGGATCGGCCTGCGGGCCCCCCACGCCCGCGGCGACCTGCGCCTCGATAAACTGGCGCGCGAGCGCCTTGGCTTTCTCGGCCAGTTCTTTCAGCTCCTTGGCCGCGTCGGCATTCTCTGCGCCGATGCGCGCCGCGACGCCCAACTCTCCTTTGAGATCGATCGACAGCTCGACCCATTTCAGAAGTTGAGGCACTTTCAAGAACGGTTGAAACGGCGGCGGCAGCGGCGGCAGATTTTGCATCCCCAGCATGACCAGCGGCCGCACGGTGGCGAAATCGAGCACCGCCACGGCCGCCTTCGACGTGTCGGCTTGCTGGAGCAACCTGGTCAGGCCCGTATCAACCTTGCTGGCCGCCATCATGTTCTTCACTTGCCCGTCGGTGCCGATCAACAGCGTACGTTCGTCGGGGAGATAGAAACTAAAGCCCGAGGGTTGTGTCGCGCGGCGATATTGTTTGCCGGCGTGGGTTGCCTCGACCGTTCCTTCGCCGATCGCGGTCAACACGGCTGCTCGGTCGTACGGTTTGGCAAAATGCAGGATCGCGCCCAAACCAGGCTCTCCGTTGGCCAGGCCCGACATGCCGAAAATACCGATCGCCAATTCGATATCGCGCGGATCGACGCCCAGGTATTGCTGGCCGGCGGCGACAACGACCTCGATGGGCAGGAACTCGAGTTCCGGTGCGGCGAGTGCTTCCCGCGGGTGCAAGACAACGGCCGCCACGGCATCGGCGCTGATGTAAGAAAGATCGAGCGGTTCGGCGGCGCTTGCGTTGGCCGACGCGACCAGAAGGACGATTGCCGCGAAGCTCGCGGTCGAAGACGACGCACGGATCATCACACACCTCCTGGAGAAAATGGACGCTGCGGATGAATGAATCGGTGCTGCGGCGTAGCACGCGCCTCGAGGCGGCTACTTGCTGGCTTCCCTCACATAGATGGGGCTCGTAAGAATCCACGGGCGCGGCTCGCCGGCCAGGTTGAGCCACACTTCGACCCGATACACGCCCGCTTCGCTGACGGCATGTTCGAGCGTGCTTCCATCCTGCTCGGCGACGACTTCCCCGTTGCGAATCAACTTGAGCTTGCCGGCCAACGGGGCCGCGGCTCGCAGGCGCAGATCGTTCGGGCCCGGGACTTCGCCGCCGATGGTCCAGGTTTCGTTGTCGCGGTCGGCCTGAAACACAAAACCCGTCGGATCGCCCATCCAGTCGAAGGCGACGTACGCGCGACCCCCCTTGAGTGCATCCCACACACTGTCGTGGGTTAGTTGTTTCATCAGCAGGTGCGTGCTGACGTGGCGAAAGCTGCGCTCGTACGGATCGAGATCCAGCTCGAAGACCAAATCGCCGGGCTGCTTGCCGGACACCATGGGCTTGATGAGCGGCACCTTGTCGGGATCGAGCGTGAGGAGTTTCTTGCCCAGCGCGTCGTCGAGCTGCATTTTGCCGTCGTCGGTCACGCGACCGCGGAACGCCTGGTTATGATGCGCGTCGTTGGCCGAGACGCCTACGTGCCGCGTTTGCTGGCACATTTCGTCGAATTTCTTCAAGTAGCCAGCCGGATAATCCTGGAGCGCCGCGAACGTCTCTTGCGGGAATTGCTTGACGGCGGGAATGAGTGCCAACAGGCCGATCGGCGTCTTCAGAGAGGAGATGAACTTGGTCTCCTCCATGAAGTCGGCGTGCGTGTTGTAGATTTCCGTTCCGGTCAGGCCGGTAATGTTCCAGTCCATCCGCTCTTCAAGATGGCAGAGAAAGATCAAACCGTCGTCGCGGCGCACCAGGTTGGCGAATTCCTGCGGCGTGCCGGTCTTCTCTTCTTTCAGGCTGCGGGTGGGATAGGCGAGGAATCCGCCCGTCTCGGCGCCGGGTATCAAGAGCACGCCGTCCTTCACGCCTTGATGGCCGTCTTTGAAATAGTCGTAATGATCGGCCGGATGCTCAGTGAACATGATCACGCGCACGCCGGTGGCCTTGGCGGCGGCGAGGATCTCTTCGATCGTGCCGCGGCTATCGTGCGAGAACGCCGAGTGTACGTGCAACAGGGCCCGCACATCGTCGTAGGCACTTTTCAAGTCGACCGGCACGCGCTCATTCTGCAGCGCCAACACGCGGGCGTGCGTGGCGCGCAGCCGCTCCATGCGCATCCGCTCTAGCGCGTCGGCCGAGACGCGTGAGACCGGCAATAGACAGAGAAGTGGAACTAACAATCCGCCAAAGATTCGCATCGCGTGTGTTTCTCCCAGAGCGTGGCACATGGTCCGGTCAATCGTAACATCCGGCCGAGGACGACGATACACGCGCACGGCAGGAGAACTGCAAAGTTGAGATGCTGCGCGCGTATCTTCTGTAGCCGGCCTCTGTGCGGCCGGGATTCCACGTGCCGCTTCCGAGGTCACAGACCCCGGCTACAGACCTTGCAGTTCTCCTGACACTCGCACGGCGGGCGGATTGCCGGTCGCGGCGTTAGAATGATCGTGCGCAAACGAATTGTTTTTGTATGGTGCCCTTTGGGCATCACGGCGTTGACATTGGATCATGGTGCACGCAGTGCACCCTACGAAGGACCCTCTTTGATGTCGAACGATGCTGACCTGCTGGCCGAGTTCCCGGTGATCCTCACGTTGCCCGTACAGTGGGGAGACCAGGATGCCATGCAGCACGTGAACAACGTGGTGTACTTTCGCTGGTGCGAGTCGGCGCGGATCGAGTACTTCGGCCGCATCGGCCTGGCCGATCGACGTACGGCCGAACACGTCGGCCCGATCCTGGCGTCGATCAAGTGCGACTTCCGCCGGCAGTTGAACTTTCCCGACACAATCCGCATCGGCGCGCGGATCGTACGCATCGGCCGCACCAGCCTGACGATGACGCATCGCGTCGAGAGCCAAGCGCAGCGGGCGATCGTGGCCGAGGCCGAATCAACGATGGTCGTCTTCGATTACGACTCGGGCAAGCCGCATCCTGTGCCCGACGCCATGCGCACCGCGATCGAATCGCTGGAAGGGCGCACATTCGCGCAAGGGCAGTAGGGCGAGAATGGGGCAGCAGACCAACGTTCGGCTTACTTCTCTGCCAGCAGCTTTTCGAGAAGCTTCGTCCCCTCTTCGTCGTGCATGCGCAGCTGTCCGGCCACTTTGCCCTGGCGGTCAATCAGCACATACGTCGGATAGCTCCAAACGCCGTAAACTTCGGACGCCTGGCTGAGCGCGCGATTCTCGATCATGCCGCCGCGGTGCTTTAGCATCTCGGCTGGGACCAGCGCGACGGAATAAGGAATATCGCGGCCGCGCCACAGGTCCTGACGAAATTCCGCAACCAAAGCGTCCATCTCGGCAGGCGTGTTCACCGGCGGCTGGTCGTGGGTGCGAACGTCGGAATGAATGCCGATGATCACCAGCCCGCGGTCGCGATACTTGTCGTGCAGCGCGAACAGCTTGGGCATCGTGCTGATGCACGCGCCGCACCAATAGCCCCAGAAATCCAAGAGCACCACCTTGCCGCGCAATTCCTCGAGCGTGCCCGGCGAACCGTTCTTCCAGGCGATCACGCCGGGAATCTCGGGCGCCGTTTGCCCGACGAGAAGCGCCATGTTCGAGGCGGGCAACTTGATTGTGCCGAGGTCGAGCGCGCCTTGAGTCGCTTCGACGTGGAGCGCTTGCTTCACGGCGTGCGTGTCGGTCTGGCCGTCGACCTCGAGCTCGTAATCGCCTGGCGGCAGCGCGAAGCGGACTTTCGGCCAGCCGGAATGGTAGCTGAGAACGATCTTGCCGGCATTCTTCACGTCAACTCGGAGGCCGCCCGATGGTGTCATGTGGCGTTCGGCCAATTCGGGGCAGGTTACGGTGCCTTCGATGGTTCGCTCCTCGACGAGCGTTAGCCGCAGCGGTTTGCCGAGCTGCTCCGGGCCTATGATCGCGACGCCGGCCAGTCGTCGTGCGGCCTGCCGACCGGTCAAGCAAAACCCTTCGACGCGCCACCGGTCCCCCTCGGCCAAGGGCACGCTTGCCAGGCCGGCGCTGTTCGACCGCGCGCTTATTCCGCGCATCGTCCACTTCAGGGCTTCGTCCGCGGTCGCGTCGGCCTTCCGCAGGAACATCGTCGCGCCAAAACCGACGTCAGCTCCGGCGACGGGCTGACCGGCAGCGTCGACAACTTCGACAGCGAGCGACGCCGGTGCGGCTTTTTGTTGCTCGTCGGCAAGGCAGAATGCGGCGATCGGTCCGGCAACCAATGCCGCGATTGCGATAATGCGATTCACAGGCACCTCCTTGTGCAATTCGAGATCTCTTTACCAGCGCAACACCAGCACCGGGCAGTGCGCGAGGCGAATCACTTTCTCGGCCACCGAGCCGATCAGCAAATGCCGCAGCCCGGTGCGGCCGTGCGACGGAAGGACGATCAAGTCGGCTCGTTCATCCTTGGCGAAGGCGGCGATTTCGGTGCCCGGATCGCCGAAGACTACCTTCATCTGCACGCCGGCATATTTCTTATCCGCGAGCTTTTCGCGCATGGCGTCCAGAGCGTGCCGCTCGCGCACCGAGTTATCGATCGTCGTCCAGATGACCCCCGGCTCGGCCGGGTCAAGCACTGGCAGGACGTACAGCGCGTGCAGGGCCGACGTCGAATCGACCATGTCGAGCGCCGTGTCCAAGGCCCCGAAGGCCTCGTCCGAAAAGTCGATCGGCACGATGACGCATTTCTTGGGTAGCCAGGGCACGATTGTGCGCTCCTTGTCGTGGGGTGAATTGTCTGCAGGCGAGCCGCCGCTCGATTTCGTCCTGCAGGCGCGGTTGTAACGCCTGAAGTGGCTTCGAGTCAACGATTTATGGCAGCAGTAACACGGCAGGGGCCATTTTCGACATATTCGGTTGCTTAAAATGTCCAAATGCCTATTATGGTCATAGATACGTCACCGCAGGCATTGCGATTGGTGCCCCTCATGGAAACTTCATCAGCGCTCAGTTCCGCCACGAGTGATGGTCAGGTCCTGGACCTGATGCGTCGTCACGGCGCCATGAGCGTCACGCAAGTGGCACGGGCTACCCGCGTTACGGCGACCGCCGTGCGGCAACGCCTGACACGGCTGATGAGCCTCGGCCTTGTCGAGCGCGAGCTGCCAACGAGTGACGGAGGCTGCGTTCCACGCGGTCGCCCCAGCCACCGGTATTCGCTCACCGAGAAGGCGCGGCGGCAGGCCGGGAACAATTTCCCTGATCTGGCGATCGTCCTGTGGGACGAAATCCGCCATGTGAAGGACCAGGAGGTCCGTCGCGGGTTGCTTGAACGGATCGCCTCGGCCATGGCGGCCATGTACCGCGACCGTGTTCACGGCTCTACGCTTGCTGCCCGGATGGAATCGCTGCGGGCCCTGTTTGGCGAACGGCGCGTGCCGCTGGATGTGGAACCTGATCACCGGGCGGACGCCAACTCGCGTGACGGCGGAGCCGCGAAGGAAGCGGGCGGTCCGTCGCTGCCGCTTTTGACCGTGGCCGAGTGCCCCTACCCCGAGTTGGCCGAGAAGGATCGGGGCATTTGTGCCGTGGAAAAAATGCTGTTTGCCAAGCTGCTCGAAGAGCCGGTACGCCTATCGCAATGCCGCTTGGACGGACACAGTTGTTGCCAATTTGAAACCAATTGACCCGGTTTAAGACCCACGGGTCGTCGGATATAGTGAGGGGCTTTGACACGCCCAATTTCCCGGGAATTGGGCAGCCAGCTTGGCACCTCGAAACGACGGAAAGACGAATCATGAGTGAGCCTTGGATCGAAGGGCGGTTTGAAGAGAACTTTGCCATCACCACGGTCGAACAGGCCATCAACTGGGCCCGCCAGTCGAGCATCTGGCCGATGACGTTCGGTCTGGCCTGTTGCGCGATCGAAATGATGGCCGCCGGAGCCAGCCGCTTCGACATGGACCGTTTTGGTGCGGGTGCCTTCCGTGCTACGCCGCGTCAGGCCGACCTAATGATTGTGGCCGGAACGGTGACCTACAAAATGGCCAGCCGCGTCCGCCGGCTCTACAACCTGATGCCCGATCCGAAGTTCGTGATCGCGATGGGCGCCTGCACCGTCGGCGGTGGCCCCTACTTCAAGTATGGCTACCACGTCGTTAAGGGCGTGGACCTGGTTGTGCCGGTCGACGTGTACGTGCCGGGCTGCCCGCCGCGTCCCGAAGCGTTGCTCGAAGGCTTGATGCGCATTCAGGACAAGATCAAGGGGCACCACATTGCTCGCAAGGCCCAGGCGCCGGCCGGCGTCAAGGTCGACGACGAGTTGCCGTTGCCGCACCACTCGGGCTATGTCGACGTCGTCGAGCGCGAGCCCGTCTTCGATCACCAGAAAATTACCGGTTAATGACGTTATGCGTGACAGCGCATGAAAACCCTCTCCCCCTGGGAGAGGGCAGGGTGAGGGGCAGTTTTCGAGTCTTACGTCAGCTAAGTTTCAAAGAGCATGATCAACGTGAATAGCCAGCCTCGCGAAACGCTTCGAATCAAGGACCTGCACGTCTCGGTCGGCGAGCGCGAGATTCTGCGCGGTGTGAATCTCACCATCCGCCGCGGCGAGACGCACGCCCTGATGGGACCCAATGGCTCGGGGAAGAGCACGCTGGGGTACGCCATCATGGGGCACCCCGGTTACGAAGTGACGCAGGGGACGATCGAACTGGAAACGGCCGACGGTCCGTTGGTCAATGTGCTCGAGCTGGAACCCAACGAGCGAGCGCGGCACGGTATTTTTCTCGCTTTCCAACGCCCGATGTCGATTCCCGGCGTGAAGATGGCCGACTTCCTGCGTCACGCGACGACCAACGTTCGCCGTCCCGATCGCAAGGAGGGGGAAGAGCTGCTGCCGATGCGCGACTTCCGCAAGGAGCTGAAGGCGAAGATGGAGCAGTTGCGGATGGACCCCGAGTTCGCCCGCCGCTACGTCAACGACGGCTTTTCAGGCGGCGAAATGAAGCGGGCCGAGATTCTGCAGATGGCCATGCTGCGGCCGAAGTTCGCCATCCTCGACGAAACCGATAGCGGCTTGGACGTCGACGCGGTCCGCCTGGCCAGCCAGAGCATTGCCGAGATCGGCGGCGCCGACATGGGCATCCTGATCATCACGCACCACGACAAGTTGCTGGAACACAACCGCCCTGACTTCACGCATGTGATGCTCGGCGGCCGGATCGTGGAAACCGGCGGAGCCGAGCTGGCCGACGAGCTGCACCAGTCGGGCTACGATCGCATCCGCGGACAGTACCCCGACGCGGCCGCCGACGAAGCCGCCATGAAGCAAGAGAAAACCACGGCCGTCGCCGGCTGAGCGTTTTGCGAATTACGAAGCACAGAATACATCCACAGATTTCGCAGATCGCACAGATAAAAGAATCGCGAAGCCTGTAGCCCAAACTTTTCCAGGACCAAAACGATCATGGCCACCGACCTTAAGTCAAACACCGACGGGCTCGGTCTCGGCGAGATCAACAAATACGATTTCCGCAACGCCGAGAAGTACGTCTTCAAAAGCCGCAAAGGGCTCGACGCCGAGATCGTGCACCAGATCTCGGACATGAAGAACGAGCCGGAGTGGATGCGCGAATTCCGGCTGCGCAGCCTGGAGATTTTCAACTCGAAGCCGATGCCGCACTGGGGCGGCAATATCGACATCGATTTCCAGGACATCTTCTACTACATCAAGCCCTCGGATCAGCAGGGACGCAGTTGGGACGAAGTGCCCGACGACATCAAGCGCACCTTCGACAAGCTGGGCATCCCCGAGGCGGAGAAGAAATTCCTGGCGGGCGTCAAAGCGCAGTACGAAAGCGAAGTCGTGTACGGCTCGCTGCGCGAAGACCTGGCCCAGCAGGGCGTGATCTTCACCGACACCGATTCCGCCGTGCGCGAGCATCCGGACCTGGTGCGGGAGTATTTCAGCACAATTATTCCGCCCACCGATAACAAGTTCGCCGCGCTCAACTCGGCAGTCTGGTCCGGCGGCTCGTTCATTTACGTCCCCAAGGGCGTGAAAATCGAGTTCCCGCTGCAGGCCTATTTCCGCATCAACGCCGAGAGCATGGGCCAGTTCGAGCGGACGTTGATCATCGTCGACGAAGGGGCGCAGATTCACTACGTCGAAGGTTGCACGGCCCCCATGTACACGACCGAGAGCCTGCACTCGGCCGTGGTCGAGATCATCGTCAAGAAGCACGCCCGCTGTCGCTATACGACGATCCAGAACTGGGCCAACAACATTTACAACCTGGTCACGAAGCGAGCCGTGGCGTACGAAGATGCCACGATGGAATGGATCGACGGCAATCTCGGCAGCCGCCTGACGATGAAATATCCGGCCGTGTACATGCTCGAGCCGGGTGCCCGTGGCGAGATTCTGTCGATCGCCTTTGCCTCCAACGGCCAGCATCAGGACGCCGGGGCCAAGGTCGTGCATGCCGCGCCGCATACTTCGAGCCGCATTATTTCGAAGAGCATTTCGAAAAACGGCGGTCGTTCCAGTTATCGCGGGCTGGTAAAGGTCGAGCCGGGCGCTCGCAAGGCGAAGTCGAACGTCGTCTGCGACGCCCTGATTCTCGATTCACACAGCCGCAGCGACACGTATCCTTACATCGAGGTCGACGAGCAGGACGTGTCGATCGGCCACGAGGCCAGTGTTTCGAAAATTGGCGAGGAACAACTGTTCTACCTCACCAGCCGCGGCCTGTCCGAGGCCGAAGCCAGCACGATGATCGTCAGCGGCTTTATCGAACCCTTGGTGAAAGAGCTGCCGATGGAGTACGCCGTGGAAATGAATCGGCTGATCGAGCTGCAAATGGAGGGGACCGTCGGCTAATCACCGCGAGATCGGCGCCGCGAACGCCGCCTCGATCAACGACAAACACCACTGCCGCGAACGTCTATTTAGCCGCCGGGCTCGCCCGGCGGTCTTCGTTTACACCACAAGTTGCCGCCCGTACTCAATCAAACGCAAGTTTTCATGCCATCCACCGCGACGCCGACCGGTTTCACGCAAGACGCTTTTGACGCCTTTCTCGCCCCACGCGACGAGCCGAGCTGGCTGGCCGACGCACGTCGCACGGCGTGGAGCGAGTTTCAGCGTCTCGGCATGCCGTCGCGCAGCGACGAAGAGTGGATGCGCACCGACCTGCGTGTCTTCCACCTCGACCGATTTTCGCTGCCTGGCGAGCTGCCGGCCGGCGCGGTGGCGCCGGTGGCGCTGTTGAGTCACGGCGTCGACCTGGCCGGACATGCCGCGACGCTCAACAGCCGGCACGTGACCGGGGAGTTTGATCCGTCGCTTGCCAAACAAGGAATCATCTTCGGCAGCCTCGACCGGCTGCTCGTCGAGCACGCGGATCTGCTGCGTCCCTATTTCGAGAAAAAAACCATCGATCCCTCGAAGGACAAATTCGCGTCGTTGCACGCGGCGGCCTGGTCGGGCGGAACAGTGCTGTACGTTCCGCGCGGTGTGGCGGTCGCAAAACCCCTGCACATCTTGAACGGGCTGGCGGGCGGCGGCGTCGATCTCGGCAAGACCCTCGTCATTCTCGAAGAGGGGGCGGAGGCAACGCTCCTATCGGAAACAGCAGGCGGTGAGGGCGACCCTGGCCTGCATTGCGGTGCGATCGAAATCTTTGTCGGCCGCGGCGCCCGCTTGCGCTACGTCAACTTGCAGAATTGGGGGAGCGGCGTCTGGCATTTTGCCCATCAACAGGCGCTGGTCGATCGCGATGGTCGGTTGCAATGGACCATCGGCGCGCTGGGCGGCCGGCTGGCCCAGGTCAATCAGCACGTGGCGCTCGTCGGCCCCGGGGCCGAGGCACAAGTCAACGGCGTCATGTTTACCGAAGGGAAGCAGCAGCTTACGTACAACACGTTGCAACACCATCGGGCCGATCATTGCCGCAGCGATCTTTTGTACAAAGGGGCCCTCCAAGATCGCTCGCGCGTCGTATGGCGCGGCATGATCAAGGTCGATCAAGGCGCGCAGAAGACCGACGGCTATCAGCGCAACGATAACCTGATGCTTTCGGAGCACGCCCGGGCTGATTCGATCCCGGGGCTCGAGATCGAGGCCGATGACGTTCGCTGCACGCACGGATCGACGGCCGGCCGGGTCGACGACGAGCAGGTTTTTTACGCCCGCAGCCGCGGCCTGACGCGCAAAGAAGCCATCCGCATGATCGTGGCCGGCTTCTTCCAGCAAGTGTTCGACCGCATCACGATCGAAAGCGTCCGCAACGCCCTGGGCGAAGCCATCGGCCGGCGCATCAGGGAATACGACTGAAATGCAGAAGTCAGAATGATGAATGCAGAATGAAGAAGCAGACGCATTCTCATCGTTCATCATTTTGCATCATTTGCTTGGCATCTCGCCCACAACCGCCAATACGTTTGCCGAACTATGGACTTCGTCCGCGTCGCCAAGGTTTCTGACATCCCTGATCCCGGCAAGCAGATTGTCGAGGTCGAAGATCGACTGGTCGTGGTATTCCACGTGGCCGGGCAGTTTTACGCCCTGGACGACGTCTGCACGCACGACGGCGGGCCGCTGGGCGAGGGAGCGCTGGAAGGTTTTTGCATCGCCTGCCCGCGACACGGCGCGAAATTCGACATCCGCGACGGCCGCGCCCTGACCATGCCGGCCACTCGGCCGACGGTGGCCCACGAGGTGAAAATCGAGGGAGACGACATCCTGGTGCGGCTCCGCGAGGAGTAATTGCTAGAATTGGAGAGGACATGCCGCCATAAGGGCGTATCGCAGGCACCGAGGTTTTCTCGAAGAGAGCCATGGATCTTGATGTTTTTAGGAAGGCAGTCCTCGAAAGCAAACTGGTCGCCGCCGACATTCTGGATAATGCCATTGCACGATTCATGTATGGCGATCGCGCTCCTGGTTCACGTGGGTCGGATCTCGAGGCACTGGGAGATTACCTGGTATTTGAACGGCTGATGACCTTTTGGCAGTTTTTGGCCCTATTGCACGGACGTCGCAATTTCCATTTCTCGAATTTTCGGCTTCTTGAGCAGGTCCGCGATGGTAGGGAGAAATGGGCTTATCTTGCCGAGAACATGACCACGAAAAAGACGGTAAAGTTATCGATAACATGGCCCTTAAAGTGGCCCACGGACGATACGGCGACCATTTACGCATGGTCCGCCGACGAGGTTTCCGTGCCTGAAATTTCTATCATTGACGAGAACGGCAATCGGCCGCTTCCGGACTTCGACATTTAGAATCTCGACATTCGACATTTTCCCACAGGTGCCTTATGCCGGTGAACGAAGAAAGTGTCCGCGAGGCGCTCAAGCAAGTCATTGACCCCGAGTTGTTCGTCAACATCGTCGACCTGGGGCTGGTCTACCTGGTGACGGTCGCCGACCTTGAGGACGGCAAGCAGAAGGTGTCGATCGAGATGACGATGACCAGCCCCGCCTGCCCGGCCGGCCCGCAATTGATCCAGCAATCGAAAGACACGCTGGGCCGGATCGAGGGTGTGGGCGAGGTCGAGGTAAAGCTGGTGATGATTCCCCCCTGGACGCCTGACCGCATGACCGAAGAGGCCCGCGATCAGTTGGGGATCTTTTAGCGCACATCTGCCCGCACAATAGCAGCAAAACATAGCGTGCGCATCTTCGTCTTCGAGTACCTCACCGGCGGTGGCTTGCTGGCCGGAGATGATTCCTTGCCCGGCAGGGCGTCGCTTGCGCGCGAGGGGGCGACGATGGTGACGGCGCTGGCCGCGGATTTCGCTCGGGTTCCCGGCGCCGAGGTCGTTGTTCTGCGCGACCCCTGCGTGAGGCTGCCCGTCCTCGACCGCGTCGAAACGCGGCTCGTCCGCACGGTGGCCGAGCGGGACGAGGCTTTCGCTGCCGAGGCGGCAATGGCCGACGCGACGATCGTGATCGCGCCGGAGTGCGATGGTATTTTGCTGCGCTGTGTCGAGCGCGTGATGCAATGTGGCGGCAATTTACTAGGCCCGGGGCCGGAACTGGTTCGCCTGGCGGCCGATAAGCACGCGACCACGGAACAATTGGGAGAGGCCGGCGTGCCTGTCCCGCGCGGCGCGGTTTTACCTGCGCCCGGAACCTGGCCGCGCGAGCTCGCTTTTCCGCTCGTACTCAAGCCGCGCGACGGCGCTGGCTCGCAAGGTCTGCGGTTGCTCGACGGGCCGCTGCCAGCCGTGGAGTGGCCGGCCGATCCCGCCCGCTGGCGCATCGAAGAATTTCGATCGGGCGTGGCTGCCAGCGTCGCTGTACTGTGCGGGCCGGCAGGGCACGTCCCGTTGCAGCCTTGCGAGCAGAAACTCGCGACCGATGGCACGTTCCAATACCAAGGGGGATCACTGCCGCTCGACGAGGCACTGTCGCAACGCGCTGCACAATTGGCCGGCAGAACGGCCGCGGCGCTACCGGCGCCCCGCGGCTACATCGGCATCGACATGGTGCTGGGCGATCGGCCAGACGGCAGTGACGATGTCGTGATCGAAATCAATCCCCGCTTGACGACCTCGTACGTGGGCATGCGGGCCGCGACGCGTGATAATCTCGCTGGAGCGATGCTGGCCGTGGCCGGCGGCGAGCGGCCCACATTAACATGGACGAACGACCGGTGGGAATTCACCGCCGACGGCGTCGTCACCCGTCCCACGGCCGCCGCTCGCCATTGATGGATTCCGTCTGTTAGTCGCCTTGCTGTGTGCCGCAAAGATGCCCATCCTCGCGCTTGATGTCGGCGGAGCGAATCTGAAGATCGCCGACGGCGCCGGCCACGCCGCGAGCGTTCCCTTTCCGCTGTGGAAAATGCCGGAACGGCTGCCGGCTGCGCTTTCAGAACTGATTCGCGCAGCGCCGCCCGCGGAGCGATTTGTCGCCACGATGACCGGCGAATTGGCCGATTGTTTCGAGACAAAAGCCGACGGTGTGCGGGCGATCATCACTGCGCTCGAGGAAGCGACCGCCGATCACGACTTGCGCATCTATTTGACGGACGGTTCCTTCGTCGCGCCCGCGGCCGCGATGGCACGCCCGCTCGAAGCCGCCGCGTCGAACTGGTACGCCCTGGCTTGCTTCGTGGCGCGCTACGTGAGTTCACCGGCAGGATTACTCATCGACATCGGCAGCACGACCTGCGATATCATCCCGCTTGTCGACGGTCGCGTGGCAGCCGAGGGGCGAACCGATCCCGCGCGGCTGGCGTCCGGCGAACTGGTCTACACGGGCGTGGTGCGCAGCCCCGTATGCGCCGTTGCCCGCAACCTGCCTTGGCAAGGTCGATCATGCCCGACGGCGCATGAATTGTTTGCGACGACGCGCGATGCGTACTTGCTGCTCGGCGAGCTGGCCGAAGACCCGGCGGCAACCGACACCGCCGACGGTCGTCCCGCCACGCGCGCTGCCGCTCGTGACCGACTGGCCAGGACGATTTGTGCCGATCGCCACATGTTCAGCGCCGATGATGCGCTGGTTGCGGCCGAAGCTATTCGCGAGGCGCAAGTCGAGCAGATTTCAGCGGCCGTGGCGCGCGTGGTAGCGCGGCTGCCTGTCCGACCAGTCACGATCGTGCTGGCTGGCGAAGGAGAGTTTCTCGCGTACCGCGTGATTAATCAACTGCGACTGGCCGTCGAAACCATTTCGCTCAGCGCAAAGCTCGGGCCAATCGTCTCGCGCTGTGCGCCGGCCCACGCCCTGGCCGTACTCGCGCGAGAATCGCGATCGTAGGGTGCACGGTGTTCACAGGGCACCCTACTGCAAACACCTCGGGGTCGCAGACCCCGGCTACAGACGTAAGGATCGCCGTGTGGAGCGTCCGCTAATCCAATAGCCGGCGGTACTCGCCCATCCAGTACGGCAAAAGAATGAACGTGCCGTCGTCACGGGCTCGACCGTCGCCGCCGTGATCGAGCTGGTACGGATCGCCATTCCATTTCATCACATGGCGCTCGGCGATGGGAAGCACGCGATCGCCGCGCACGCGCTTGAACCGATTCGTGATCGTCACGGCCACGTCGCGGCGGTGGCTGTTCTTCACGCCCCACATCGTCGTGTCCTGCGGCACTTCACGGAACCACTCGATGCACTCGTCGCGATCGTATTCCTCTGGTGGCACGAGGCCGGCGTCGGGGCGTTTGAGTGGATCGGTCCACTGGTTGGCTTGCAAGCCCGCTGCGTAAATGAAATTGAAAAACGGGCTGTGTTCCGGCCGTTCCACCATCCAGGTGCGCCGCAAGCTGGCCATGTATTTCGTGCGCAGCTCCGGATCGCGCTCGTAGATCACTAGCGGGTAGTAGGCCGTGAACGCCAGCTCGTCGTCGCTGTGATTGGTCATTTCCACCGGCCAGGTGTGCTTTTGCAGCACGGTGTTGGTCGCGTAAGCGTGCTTCTCGATCAGCTCCTTGGCCGCCGCCGCATAGCGCGGATTGCCCGTGATGTGGTCGGCCACTTTCAAATGCGACAGGATTTCCAGCGAGTTCAGCCCGCGATCGCCGAGCCGCTTCAGATCATGATTCAGCTTCTCGGGCGCCCACACGCCCCAGGTGGTCGGTTCGCCTGACGGCCCGACGTAATAGAAGCCGTGATCGATAATATGATCCGTGATCCGCGCGACGTAGGCGGCGATCTCCTTCTTTTCCTCGTCCGTGGCCGCGATGTCGTGGTAGATCGAATAGGCGAAATAATGGCCGTCGACTTCGTCGCTCGAAGTATCCCCCTTCCACCACCACTTGCCATCGGCCGACTTGTGCCATTCGCCGCCGTGCTTCCACGAGTCGTCGTCGATCACGAGGACGCTGCGGGCGACAAAGCCTGGAATGCCGGTGATACGTTCCAGGAACATGAGCGCCTCGAGTGCGGCCCGCGCGTTTCGCTTGGCCGCCGGATCGCCGGTAGCCCCGTAGCGGAAAGCCTCGGCCGCGACGTACAGGCTGGTCCATAGCCCATCGTTATCGTTGGTGTGCTGCCGGTAGCCGGCCGCCAGGTTGCCGGGCTCCTTCAAATAGACGTCGCCCACGAGTCCGAAGCGCAAATGGTGCTTCTGTATGTTGTCGTCGATCTCGGCCATCTTGCGGTCGAGCGTCATGTCCTGCTGCTTGATGCGCACGGTCCCACCCGAGGTAATGACGACAACTTCATTCGGCTTGACGACACTCAGTTCGCGCACGTCGTCGGCCGGCAGCCAGCGGCGCGAATGAAAGACCCGCCACCGCGCAGCATTTGCCGATAGCAGCATCAGGCCATGCTGCGATCCGACCCACAGGCTGCCATCCGCAGCCCGCACTCCGGTCGTGACATCTCCAAACGGCGGGATCGGCTTGCCTTGCTCGAGGTCGGCGAGTTGCTTGCTCGACAATCGTTCGCCGATGCTCGCGGGCAGATTTGTCGTGTTAACGGGCTCAGCGGTCCAAGCCTTGTAGGTATCATCGTGGACCGCCAAGAGCGCGGCGCAGCACAACAAAGCATTCATCAAGCAAACTCCTTCAAAGGGGCGGTCACGCGTGGCGTCAGGGCAAGGCGAGTCGGGCAGGACAGCAAGGTGTGCAAGCTCATAACTAGCCGCCGGCCTCGGGCTTCGCAAGAGTATGAACGGCATAGGCCGCGCGAAAATGCTGCCCTCTGGTAGGGTGCCCTGTGGGCACCACGCGTTTCGTGGCGAGAAGATGGTTCCCCTAGCAGCCTGTTGAAAAAAGCCCTCGTGGCTTTTTTCAACCTCGCCAAGTGCGAAGCAAAGCTTCGCACGACTCGCAAAATAACGACATACGTCGATATTTTGCCATCGCATCCCTGCGATGTCGCAGCCCGTTGAGTTCTTCAACAGGCTGCTAGGGCACCCCTACGACTGCGACTGCCGAAAAGGTGCGAAAACGCAAAATCTCCCAAAAGTGGCAAGCTGTCGGTCAAACTCCTATGATCGGAGGGTCTTTTCGATTGCTGGCGGGCGAATCTTCCTACCGTCGCCGACCGGGCGTACGACGGCCGGTGCAATAAACAAATCGCAAAGGGTTTCGACGATGCGCGACACGCAAAACGGCCACCAGCGGCGCGATTTCTTGAAGTCAGGCTTGTTGGCCGCCGCAGGCACTACCGCCCTCGGCCAACGCATCGCCGGCGCCACGGCGCCGGCCGAAAAATCGATCGAGCTCTCGACCGGCAAACTGCCCACGCGCAAGTTCGGCAAGACGGGACACACGCTGCCGATCCTGGGCATGGGGGGCTCGGCCATGGTCAAGCTCTTTGCCGCCTCCTACGGTATTGAGCTTCTGTCGATCGACCAGCGCGTCGCCATGGTGCGGCACGCCTACGATAGCGGCATCCGCTATTTCGACACCGCCCGCGTCTACGGCGAAAGCGAATCGATCATGGGGCGCGGTTTGAAAGGCGTGCGCGAGAACGTTTACCTGGCCACGAAATGCCACCTGACCGATCCCGGCCAGGTGCGCAAATGCGTCGAGACATCGCTGGAACAACTCGGCACCGATTACGTCGATTGCGTGCAGATCCACAGCCCGGCGATCGAACGCGTCGGCTTCGACGGCGCGATGAAGATTCATGCCGAGTTGGTCAAGCTGCGCGACGAAAAGATGCTGCGCTTCATCGGGCTGACGACGCACGTCGCCTTCGAGGACGTGCTAAAAATGATCGGCACCGGTGGATTCGACCAGGTCCTGCTGGCCTATGGCTACTTTCGCCGCGGCATGGACACAATCCTCTCGAACACGAAAGTCGAATATCGCGACCAATGCCTGGCCAAGGCGGCCGACCTGGGCATGGCGATCGTGGCCATGAAAGTCATGGGCGCGAACATCTTCAGCCACAATTCGAAAAACCTCGTGGCTGATTCCGACCCGGCCGTGCTTGCGCGCTTGCCGGCCGCGGCCATCCGCTGGGTCCTGCAAGATCCGCGCATCTCGATGCTGAATATCGGCGTGTCGATGCCTGCGGATATCGATCAGAACCTGGCGACGCTGACCGGCAATCTCACCTATACGAACGAAGATCGCACGCTCTTGGCCGAGTTTTCGGCCAAAGCCTACGGCTCGGAAACCGTGCAGAAGATGAAGGTGACGTGAGCGAGTTTTTTTAACGTCGGCGTGCCGCGACCCAAGGAATTCAAAACGAAGCCAGGAGGAGAAACGACGCTGATGTTGCTGCGCCGGCGCGGTTAGCGTTGCCAATTCATCATTTCTGCACTCATCATTTTCTTCTCCGTGTCTCCTGTGTCTCCGTGGTGCATCTCTTTCCTTTTTTTGCTGCCTGCTGCCCTCTGCCGACGCTTTCACCTACCAGCCGCAGGCAAGCGCGCACTGCACAAATGAGAAACTACTGAAGATCGAACAGTTTTGCATGCAGGTGAGCGGATACAGGAACCGCTGCGGATCGTTGGGCGTCGGATTCGCACCCGTAAGCACATCCCAGGTCGTTATCAATTCGTCAGGGTGGTTCACGGCCGGACGTATGACGCGCTGCGTGGGCGGCGCTACGTCCTCAGCAGAGTCTCACGCGATGGAATCCGCAAGAGCTTCTACTAGAGGACGAACGCCGCACATTGAGTTTCCGTACTTCGGAAACGCCTATTTGATCTCGGCTGTTCACAAGACAGTGACCACATCCGATGCGAAAAGACTGCCATGGTTGCGGTATCACCACTATGCTACCGTTTCTTCGCCCCGCCGGATGTGCTCCTCACGCGAGTGGTGGTGCGCGAGTTGCTCAAGGTCCCGAGTGAGTGATTTCTTGTATGCTTGGCTAATACGCTGATCCCGTAAGGCATCATCCGTCGTTTGCTCCTCCTCCTCGCCTCGGATCATTTGAAGCCTCGTCCACTCCGCACGTAGGGATGCTAAGTATTCGAGTCGCGCCGATTCCATCTGCTCATCGTCGGATGAGTAACCGCCGCCAGGGAGCCACGCGTCGTCGCCCCACGGCAGTACCGACTTTGGCAATGGATTCGGCGAAGTGGGCAATAAGAATCCGGTATATGCGATAATTTGCGGCTGATCGATCGCAAAACTTGATCCGTCCCAATGGCCATTGACCTTCAAATCGGAATTTGATTCGGAATACGATCCGGAAATGCTAAAAGGTCCCCATCCGACTGAAGCCCCTGCTTGACACTGGCTCGCGACAAACGTTTGATCGTTATGTGAAAAGTTAGCAATAACCTTAACCTTACGTGCCAGAATAAAATGCGTTGGCACGAAGGGCATCTGCCCTAATGGACGAACAGGGGGCGAGGCGCTCACATTACCACCATCGGAGAGCGTCGCGGGGCCGTGGGTTTTGGTCCAAGTCCACCACCTGTAACTAAACACGTCGGGTGTGAACCATGGACGTTGAATCCTCACTCGTAAAAACTCAAAACTAATGTCAATATGCGACGTGTCGCTATCTCGGTGGTTGTACTGCGTAGATCCCCCTGCTGATGCACCAAAACTCCACAAGCCGAAACCTATTCCTCCTCCTGCCGACCAAGATGTTGACCGCGACTTGACGTGGCTGCTGCTGTCATCGATGGTCCTAGAGAATGAGGCCCAGGAGGTCGCCGGATCACCCCAGTCCTTGGACGGCGGATAGAAGTACGTCGAATAGTAATCACCGCGCGGAGCGTTTTGCGGTAGTCCAAACGCATTCTGTATGTCCATCCAGAACGTCTGTGGATATCCTTTTAATATCTGGTTTAGCGTGGCTTGCCTATTCTCATAGTCACGTTTATACCCAAAGTTGCTCCAGTTCGTTAACGCCCTCGTACGTCGCCTGCTTAGGATTGCAAGAGCCGCCGCATTAGGTGTTGGCGAATTCGCTTCCTGTTGGTACGCACGATCGGCATCATCGTAGTCGTCCGCATATTGATCGTATGCGGCTTGATGACTTCGAAGCCAACTCCTGATTTGCGCAATTTCTCGCTCCTCAGCTGCAGTTGCGCTTTTAGTTGGTAACGCAGAGAAGTGCAAGATTTCCTTGAATTTCTCAGATATTGAGCCTGGCAATTCAGTTCGCTGAAATGTTGAATCCAAAAGTGGATCGACAAGGTCGAACTGAATCCACATGTCGTCTGTTCCTGACACCTCCTTAAGGTTCGTGCTTACGAACTGACCGGGGCTTTGAAAGCACGCAAATTCTCCTTGTGACAAGCGATCTCCGAGAAACAGCTGGTTCTCCATCTCATTGTAGAGATTGCCAATCACTTGATAATTATCAGCCATATGTTCGACCTCGCTCAATAGGGTAGGAGAGCGCGCGGCTTGCGTGCCCGCGCAAACAATGAAAGTGGAACTTCTAAAGGTGAGGGTACAATCCGGCAAGGATGCGCTGTGTCGACAGGACCATCCAGCACGGCGATGCAAACACGTGGGTCGCCGAGAGTCTCGTCCCACAACTGCTTCAAGTCGGGAAGTACGGTCGAGATGATCATCAAAGCGTCTCGATGCACGTCATCAACAAGCGAGCCGACGATCTGACAACTTCGTTCCCCACTTGACCTGAAGAACCGAGGCGCGGATACGTCTCACTTTGGGGTTGCTTTGGGGACGATGTGGGGTTCCGTCCCGCCCGGCGCCAGACCAGGCAGCAAGAGGCGCACTGCGGCGCTCTTGCCGTCCGGCCGCGACGAATCATCGAGGGCGTTATTTCCCGACGAACGCCCAGCCGACCGCCTCGCCGTTGCCGTTGCCGATGAACCGAATGAGCCGACAACGATGATGCCGATTGAGCGCTTTGATCGTGTCGTGCAAGCGGCGTTTCGTACTCTTGTCGCCGTTGGGTGACAGTGGATCGTAGACATGGGTCGGCCAGCCTTCTTCTTGAAACGCGTTCAAGATTCGCTCCTGCAGAACTGCCGGAACGCGGTACCGTTTGACGATTCGGGCGCCGACATAGAGCGTTCTCGAAGCTGGATCCCAACGCGGCCGTTGTGCGACCTTCAACGCCGGCTGCGCATCCGATCGCGCCATCTCCGCCCAGCCGAAGCGAGGCATCGCCCGCGGAGATCCGGCGAGGGATTCCGAAGGCGGCACGCGCAGCACGAAACAGGTTCCCGGAGGAAAGGCCAGGTTGTTGAGGGCCTCGAACTGCCGGCTTTCCGCCGAATTCTGCGTTACTTCACGGCGATAATTGACAAGGCCGCCGCAGGCAATCGCGCGCAGTTGATTGATCGTCGCGCCCGCGGAAAGAAGCGCCGGCAATTCAACGGCGAATTCCCACGGATCGCTACCCAGGGCCTCGGCGTATTGCCAGGCTTCGATGAGCAAGTTCGGCAGGCAGAACTGCGGCCTCTTCTCTTTGCGAGAACGAGACAGCTGCCTGGGTCGATTCGCTGCCCTTGCCATACCCATCCCCGTTGAACATTCTCGCCGCTTCCCCCGAGGCGCGCGAGAACGTGAATATGAGCAGCGCGGATTGTAATGTTGGCCGATAACCGTGCAAGTTAAATTCGTATGTGAGTGCATCCGCTGTTACTAGTGGATAACAGCCGGTACATAGACACGCTTGAGCACCAAGCTAACAACAGGCGATAGCGATCTCGATTGATCCAATAGCCATGTTCTTCCTAGCAGTAGCGCCATTTTCCAAACGCGATGAAGGCCAGTGACTCCGTTGCGACACTCAGGCCTGAAGTAGCTGGTTTGAACTAGCTTGCCTTGAGCGAGACGCGTTTCCTGCAGCAAAAGGATCCCTGAGAAGAGTTCCTGCTGCCTTTCTGGTCACACGCTACACCGAGCCTGCGCGTTGTGTGGTGTGCAGTCGCGAGAATTTGCCGCCGAGGGCACAGGGCACACAGAGACGAGCGGGCATGAATGTCGAATGTCGAACTTCAAATGTCGAAAGACACAAGTTGGCAGTCGGCAAAGGCCTCTAACCAATTCAAAGAACTTGCGGCCGGATTATCAACCCGCGCCACGGCGGCAGTGCCCCAAGCGTTTTTTGGTGGTGTGCGTCCGCGCGCATGGCGGCGCGGCCATCGCCGCCAAATGCAAAATGAAGAACGCAGAATCATGAACAAGAGCGAAGAGCGCCGAAGCGGGCGCCAGCCTATTCATCATTTTTCCTTCTGCATTCTCGTCCCGCGTCCCTCGCTGGCGCTTCGGGCTAGTGTGAACACTTCACCACCAGCTTCGGTCACATCCAAAATGATGAACAAGAGCGCCGAAGCGGCCGTTCAGCCAAAAGCCCCGCAGGGGCTGAATGCAAGGGAGGCTGACGCCTCTCAGCGCGGAGGCAATGCAAAATGCTTGTCGCGTCACGCGGCCGTCCGACGCCGCGGCCAGATTCTCTTCCCGTTCATCACTCATCACTCCGCGCTCATCGCTTTTTCGACGCATCATTCATCATTTTTCCTTCTGCATTCTCGTCCCACTCATCACTCCGCGTTCAATCGCTTCTTCGACGCGATCACGTCGCGAATGATCGCATCCAGATCGTGGCGCAGGTGAAAGTCGATCGTTTCCCGCAGGCGTGTCAGGTCTGGCACGCGGCTGCGCACGTCTTCGAAATCGGGCGAATAAGCCTCGGCGTAACTCTGAAAGTGAATCGGCAGTTCCGGATCGACGGCCGCCGCCACGCGCCGCGCGAGATCGAGAATCTTCACCGGCTGATCGCTGCCGACGTTGAACACGCGACCCAGCGCCGCGGGCGTTTCCATCAACGCCATCACGGCACCAACCACGTCGGCCACATGCGCAAAGCAGCGCACCTGCTGCCCGTCGTCGTGGACCACCAGCGGGCCACCGCGTAGGGCCGCATCGACCAATCGCGGCAGCACCATGCCGTAGGCCCCGCTTTGACGCGGGCCCACGACGTTGAAGAACCGCGCGATCACCAGCGGCAACCCATGCTCGCGGGCGTACGCCAGGGCCAGGAACTCGTCGACCGCCTTCGAGACACCATACGACCAGCGAGCCCTGGTCGTGGGGCCGAAGACCAGGTCGTCTTCCTCGGTCCAGCGCGGCCGCGGGTTCTTGCCGTAAACTTCGCTCGTGCTGGCCAGGAACAGCTTTACCGACTCACCGCGGTCGTGGCGCAACTTGAGCTCGGCCAGAATTAGTTCGGTCGGATAGATGTTCGTTTCGATCGTGCGCACCGGGTCGCGGGCGATGAGCTGAACTCCGACCGCCGCCGCCAGGTGATAGACCACGTCGACATCCGCGATGAGCCGTCGCACCAGATCACGATCGGCCACTGAACCGGGCACAAAGCGAAAGCGATCGGACCGTTGCGCCTGGGCCAGGTTGGCCAGATTCCCGGTCGACTGATCATCGACGACCGTCACGGTGTCGCCGCGAGCCAGCAGAGCGTCGGCCAGGTGGCTGCCGATAAAACCCGCCCCGCCGGTGATCAAGATGCGCTTCATGGCCAGAATTCAGAAGAAACACCGACGGGAGAATTGCTGCCGCTTTCCTTTCTGTGCCTCTTTCAATTCGGCGAGCAATTCGTCGAGCCGCTTGTAATTGCGCTCGCAAACCTCTTGCACCTGCGCAAGCCACGCCGTGACCGTCTTCAAGCGGTCCGCCTCGAGCTTGCACAGCCGCGATTGGGCCACTTTGCGCCGCGAGATCAGCCCCGCCGACTCCAGCACCCTCAGGTGCGACGAAATCGTGGGCTGCGCGAGATCGAAGAGACCGACCAACTCCATGACACTCGCCTCACCCTGCGCCAGATGCACGACGATCGCGCGTCGGGTCGGGTCGGCAAGAGCGGCGAATGCCTGGTCGAGCTTTTGCATTAACATAGTTTATCATCTATATAGATATGTGTCTATATAAAGGGCCGAAAAAACTCGTAATCGACGGGCCGGGGACCGTGCGAGCCGCCTCGCCGGCCAAAAGAAATGGCAAACGCCCGACAGCCACAGCACCTGGCCACGGGCGCGTGTTCTGGAACGGCCACGGGATTACCAAAAAGCTCCCCGACTAGGACTCGAACCTAGGACTTAGCGGTTAACAGCCGCTCGCTCTACCAACTGAGCTATCGGGGAATGTGGAACTGGCAATGGTACTTGATCGACCGCCGGGCGACAAGATTCCGACCCGCGACCGCATCCGGTTAAACCAATGAAGGGACACCCCGCAGAATCGCGGTAAAATCGATCCGTTCACAGGCCGGAAACGAGCCCCACCGATTCCCGGCCCAGGCGACCTGGGCCCGAACCGCAAAACTCTTGACACCTGCCGCGCGGCGGGGTGCAATACTAGAAGTAGGTCGAGGCAATCGGAACATGCGTCCGCAGGCGGCCCAACACGCGCCGTCCACTTCTGTCTCCGAAAGACCTGCCCACGGTAGCGCGGGCCAGCCGCCAACAGGGCAATTGGTTTCGATCGAGCGCTTCGTACGCGCGTGGAGCAGAGCATGCACGGGTTCGCCTCTCGAAGTGCGGTTGTCGTTTCTCACCGCCCCAGCAAGCTAACCGCCGCCGTAAGCCGCGCGGGCCGTGTCGGCTTTACGCTCATCGAAGTCCTGGTGGCGATGACCGTCACGCTCATTTTGATGGGGATCGTGGTCACGATCTTCGGCGCGATCGGCGACAACGTCTCGAAGAACAACTCTTCGATGGAGATGAACGACCAGCTCCGCACCGTCAAGCAACGCCTGCAGCTCGACCTGTCGGGCGTGACCGCACAAATGCTGCCGCCGCGCCGCGACGAAAACGGCGAAGGCTATTTTGAAATCATCGAAGGCCCGGTAGGGCGACTGCCCCCGAATACGGCGCCGACCATCAGTGAAACCTACGACACCACACAACTACCGACGGCCGCGATTAACGTCGCGTCGACGGGTGCCGACACCACTGTCGGCGACAACGACGACATCCTGATGTTCACCACGCGCAGCAAGGGGGAAATGTTCCTCGGGCGCGGGGTGATGTGGAATACAAGTGCAGGACAATATGTGCCCACGGCGCTACAGTCGCCGGTGGCTGAGGTGGCCTGGTTCATCCGCGGCACGACGTTGTACCGGCGTCAATTGTTGGTGCGACCTGACCTGCCGCTCGGGCCCCCGCTCGTCTCACCACCGACCGTGAATGCTTACATGGTGCCGCAGCCTACGATGTCCGGCGGAACCCCGGCTGCCGCCCCGAATACTTTTTCGGGTGCAATATGGCAATATCCGACTAATTTCTATGCGGTGTGCGATCTCTCCGCTCGCGCCGCAGGACAGACGTCCGCGCTATCGTTCGATCTCAGCCCATCGCCGCCGCCGTTTTTCGTCGTCGCCAACTCGCTCGAAGATCTCACGAAGCGCGAGAATCGTTTTGCTCATTTTCCGCTCATCGCCGCGCCAGGGTACGGCTTCCCACATGCCGTGAGCGGGTGGGGTGTTTTCTGCAGCACATCTCCCTTCGGATATACGTCGCTTGCTGGAACCGTGGCGACGACAGGGCGTCTAGGATTGCCAACGCTGCGCGAGTGCTCGTCACTCTATTTCCCGCTCCCCGGCACATTCGAGCTGCAGCAAAGCGGCCAGGCTTACTTGGGCGATTCTGCGGGAAATGGGACGAAGTTGACTGCAACGTTAAACGAGCCTTTTGACGCATGGACGAATCCGAATCCCGCCTGGGTCGCGCAAATCGGGTCTCCACCCGTTTCAACGTCCGTCTCGGATCCACTCACCGGAACCTTAATCGGGTTGTTCCCAGATAACACGAGCAGCCCCTCCCCCTACGGCACGCGCTACGGTGAGGACGTGATTTTGACGCACGTCTTATCGTTCGACGTGCGCGTGTGGGACCCCGATGCGGCACTGATTGGCGTTACCGATAGTACTGGTGCGACAAGCATGTTTGCACCCGGTGATCCCGGCTACGCCAAGCAAGTGATCAATTGGGTCATGGGAACGGGGCCGGCGGGTACGTCTTACGCCATCGTCGGACGTGGCGCTTACGTGGATCTGTATTACCCTGGCGTTTTTCCGGTTTTTGAACTCGTCAACGGCCTGACATTAACCGCTGCTCAACAGACAGCTCTGAACAGCGTTACCACTTCCATGTTCTCCTCGTCTGGCATATCGAATTCAGGGCTGCAAGCTGCCGATCCATACTCCGCGGCCGTCTACGACACCGGTTCGTGGCATTACGAGAACGACGGCATCGATCAGGGAAACATGATTAGTGGTGGCAATAACGGCGCCGACGAGGGAACCAACGGCCTGGACGACAACCTGGATGGCGTCGTCGACGACCTGGGCGAGCTCGAAGCGCCGCCGCCGTACTTCGATATAACTCGCGGCGGCTATCCGCTGCGCGGTATCCAGGTCAAGATTCGCTGCTTCGACCCTGATAGCCAGGAAATCCGCGAGGTCACGATCGTGCAGGAGTTCGTGCCTGAGTAGTTGGCGCACCGGCTGGCATGGCTTACCCGCACGTGATTCGGCTGCGCGGCCCGTGGGAATGCGACCGGGCGATCGCGCAGATGGCGCTCTCGGACGGGACGTTGACCGAATCGGCTCGCGATGTTTCTGAATTCGCGCGCCTCAAAGCGCCGGCTGATTGGGCAGAAACTCTAGGCCCCGAATTCCGCGGCCGCGTAAGCTACACGCGGCGTTTCAACCGGCCGACCAACCTCGAACCGCACGACCGCGTTTGGCTGATGGCCGAAGGGGTCGATGCCCGCGGCAACGTTACGATCGACTCTCGTCATTTGGGCGCGATCGATGGCTATGCGCTCGCGGCCGAGTGGGACGTCACGCACTTGCTGCAAGCCAGCAGCGTTCTCTCGGTTGATATCGAATTGCCGCCGACCGGCGCCGGCCAGCCGCCGCCAGTCCGGCCGGGTCGCGAGTTGCTCGCCGGCGGCTTGATCGGCGAGGTGCGACTGGAAATCCGCAGGGAACTTTACGTCGCCGGTCTTTCGGTCTACTGGCAACCCGGTCGCGCGCCGCAATGGCACATTTCCGGCCGCGTGGAAGGGCCCGCATCGAATGACTCGCTGCATCTCATCGCGACGGCGTGCGACCGCGAGGTGGCATACGCACGAGTGACAGCCGGCGCGCCGTTCACGCTTTGCTCAACGATCGACGATTGGCCCGCCTGGCCCGACCCCATGGACGAGCCGGTGCTGACGCCGGTCGAAATCCGCCTCAGCGACGGCCGTTCGACATTGTGGCAAACGACGCTGGAAACGGCACCGCCGCAGCCGGACGCGGAGCGCACTCGCGCGACCATGCTGCGATCCCTGTCGGGCGAAATGACGCTATCCTGGCTCGATTATGTCGATCGAGCCAGCGACCCGTTTCAGCAGGCGCTTTCGCAGCCGGGCACGGTCCTCGGCCTGCGCGGAATTCTGCCCGACGCGGCCTATCACGAACTGGATCGGGCGAATGTCGGCGTGGTGCAGCAAGTGCCACGCGCGTGGGCCGAGCGCGTCTGTCCGCGGCTGGCCCATCACCCGTGCATCCTGGCCTGGGCGTTGCCGCCCGGCGAAGATCAGGGCGTCGACTCGCGATCAACTCCCGCTTGGGCCTTCGGCCGACCGTGGCTACCGGCTGTCGCCTCCTAATTCTCTTTTCCAAGCCGCATAACCTGGGGGCCATGCTCACGCTGGCGTGAGCATGCAGCTTGTAATAAGGTCGTCAAGCGCGCTTTTTGTGGTGCAGGCGTCCCGCCTGCCGACTCCCATTCAACGTGCACTGCTGAACAGAGCGGACAATTCGCAGGCGAGACGCCTGCACCACAAAAAGAAAATGCTGTTGGTTGTTCGCGAGTTCCACGTGGCCATGGCGAGCGTGGCCGTGGCACCCAAGCTGAGAGTTAAGATTCGCAAAATACCAAAGTCCCCTACGCGAGTAGCTCGCGATACAGCTGCGCGTGCCTCTCGATCATCTTCTCGACGCTGAATTCGGCGAGCATACGCCGCCGTCCTGCTTCGCCCAGACGATTCGCGAGTTCGCGGTCGTTGAGCAGCTTGTTCGTCTGCCGGGCAAAGCCCGCGCGGTCCCCCACGGGCACCAGGTAGCCCGTCTCGTCTGGAATCACAAGGTCGCGGTTGCCCGGAATATCGGTCGCCACGACCGGCACGCCATGGTTCATCGCTTCCATGATCACGTTCGGCAATCCCTCGTATTCGCTGGCAAGCCAGAAGACGTCGAAGTGCGGCATCAGTTGTGCCACGTCGTCGCGCTCGCCCAGGAAATGCACCTTGTCCTCGATGACCACTTGCCGACGGAAGCGAATCAACCGCTCGCGATGCGGCCCGTCGCCGATCACGAGCAGGTGTACGTCGGGCCGGATCACTTTCAGCAGATCGGCCGCCCAGATCAGATCCTTAACGCGCTTCTGCGGCCAGAGGCGATTCACGGCCCCTACAAACCGCGCATCAGCCGGCAAGCCGAGCTCGGCCAGTAGCGCCGCGCGCGAAACCGAACTCGGCACCGCGGGCCCGATGCCGTTGGGGATCAGCGTGAACTTTTGCGAATCGATGCCGTGGCGCACGTAGAAATCTTGCACGCCGGAGCTATTCACGATGATCCGCGCCGAGCGCCGCGCGAGCCAGCGATCGATCGCCAACTCGTGCCAGGCTTTCCACGGGTCGACGCAGCGTTCGCTGGCCACGATCTTGGGCACACCGGCGGCGAGCGCCGCCGCACGGCCGTAGCTGTTGGCCGCGAAAATCCAGGTTTGCACCAACTGCGGCCGCAGTGACGCGATGTGCCGCTTCAGCCGCCAGAAAGCGACGGGATCGAACTTGTGCGCTTTGCCCACGATGTGCAGCGGAATGCCCGCTGCGCGCAGCGGCTCGGCCAGTGGGCCGCCACGCGTGAGCGCGCAGACGTGTACATCGAACTCGTCGCGCGGCAGACCAGCGGCCAAGAGCGTCAGTTGCTTTTCAGCGCCCGAGCGATCGAGCGTGGGAATGATCTGCAGAATGCGCGCGGTCACGGGCAGTCACCGCAAGAAACCGCGCGCGCTACCGGGGGCCGCGCGACCGACTCGCGCACACGACTCATGAACCATTCTCCCCGCTCGCGGCGGCCGATTGCTTTTGCCCATGCTGCGGCGAGAGGTCTTCCGGGTCAAGCGCCGCGACGTGCGGCAGGTTGCGATACAGATCGGCATAATCCAGCCCGTAGCCGACGACAAATTCATTGGGGATTTCGAAGCCGACGTGATCCGGCTGTAGCGGCACTTCCACGCGGCCCGCTTTGCGCAAGAGCACGGCCGACCGCAGTTGGGCCGGGCCCAACGCCATGAATTTCTCGACCAGTGCAGCCAATGTATGCCCGGTATCGAAGATATCGTCGACGATCAACACTTGTCGGCCCGCGATGTCGGGCAGCAGGTCAAGGTTCAATTCCAATTCGCCGGGCGTGGTCGCGCCGCGATAACTCGTGGCCTGCACCAATCCGACCTTCAGCGGCATATCGAGCAGCCGAATCAAATCGGCCAATAGCACCACGCTGCCGGTCAGCACGCCGATGATGGTCAGTGGGCGACCTTGATAGTGGCCGTTGATTTCCTCGGCCAGGCGGCCGACGCCTTCGCGAAGCTGTTCTTCGTCAAGAAGTTGTCGCAATGCAGCTCCAATCATTGCCATGGTGTGAGGGTTGCCCGCCGCGTCGCCGCCTGGAACACGGTTGGCGATTATTCTACTGAGCGGCGGCGGATTTATGAACCGTACCCGAAATTCACCTCATCCCGAAGCTTCAGCGAGGGTTGGACCGACAACTACCGCGGCGGGCGCTTCGGGCTGGCACGGCGGCGGCGACTTCACCGCCTACCCGGCGACGGCGGTGCCGACTAAACTTCCCTCGGCGGGCGAATTCGGCCCGCCGCGCGTTTCTCGTTTCGTTCACCGAATCTTGATTGTCATGTCCAGCGCTAGCGAATTGTTGCCCGGGTGGCGGCGCGAAACGATCGCCGGCCACACGGTCGAAATCTTCGAGCCGCCCCGCGCAAGCGAGCACGGTTACACCGTGATCTACTTGCACGGCGTGCATTTGAAGCCCCTCAGTGACAACCGCGTTTACACGGAGTTGTTTGCCCGGCATGGCTTGCGTGTCGTGGCGCCGCAAACCGCGCGCAGCTGGTGGAGCAACCGTATTTGCCGGGAGTTCGATCCGCAGGTCACGGCCGAGCAGTACGTGCGCGGCAGCGTGATGCCTTTTATTCAAGAGCGCTTCGGCGCGGCGCCGCCGCGGATCGCGCTCTTGGGCACGAGCATGGGAGGGCAGGGAGCGCTGCGATTCTCGTTCAAGTACCCGGCCCAGTTTCCCATCGTGGCGGCGTTGTCGCCGGCGATCGATCATCAGCTGCGCTACTATGAAGAGGGCGAAGAGGGAACGCTGGCCGAGATGTACGACTCGCCCGAGGCCGTGCGGCAGGACACCGCCACGCTGCACGTGCATCCGCTGAATTGGCCGCGCAACATGTGGTTCTGCTGTGACCCGACCGACTATCGCTGGCACGAAAGCACCGAGCGCTTGCGCTCGAAGCTGGCCGCCAGTGGCATCCCCTACGATTGCGATCTGGAAACCTCTGCCGGCGGACACACCTGGGAGTACTACAACCACATGGCGCCCCAGGCCATTGAATACATCGTGAACCGGCTGGACCGCGAGCGGCTGCGGCTAGTGTAGATTTCCGGCAGGAGCGCACCCATGCAAGTCTACGTGGTTTGGTGCATCCACGAGCATGCAAAAGATCATTTTGACTTAAAGCCCGTGGGTTTCTATTCGTCCAAAGAAAATGCGGAGGCGGCGAAAATACGCGCGCTCAGCGAACCGGGATTTATAGAATTGTCCGATAAGCTATCCATCGCACAATTCACGTTGGACAAGGACGTCTGGCCGCTTGGCAGCCCGTGATCTGATTTCAGACTGATTCATCACGGGTGGACAAGCCACCCGTGGCACCCACTAGTCAGGCAGATCTCGATTCTTCTTATCGGCGTTGCGCGGGCGGGGCCGCGGCCGACGGTGCCGCCGGCGGTTGCCGGTCGCGCCGATTGGCGTTCGATTCCAGGCTCTGGATGTGCAGCGAATGGGCGTCCTGCACCTGCAATTGATTGAGCGAAGGCCAGAAGAGGAATTTGCCGGCGCTCTGTTCGTCGAACGGCGCACCCACGCGTTCCTGCCGCGCGAGATACGCGTAATTCCGGCCGTCTCCTTCGAGCACGAACAGATCCTTGGCCGCCGCGTAATTGAGGCGCGCGGCGCTCGCCGAGAACATCTGGCCGCGGCTCTTTGACTTCGAAGGGTCTGCGGCATCGCCGCCCGGGCCGCCTGCTCGGCCGTCGAGCTTGGCGTTGCCGGTCGCTGTCAATTCGAACGGTTGCCCCTGGGCAGCCACCGCCGCCGTGCGCACGACCTGCAAGCGATCGCTCGTCAGCAAGATGGCGCCATCGACCAGCTTGTCGGGATCGTCCGGCTCGACCACGGCGTCCCAATCGGCAATGGGACTGTACACGCAGCGCACGCGATCCTGAAAATCCATCGCTTGCTGCGTCTGATTGCCGGCCAAAAGGCCCTGGAAGTTGATGCCGAGATACAGCAGACGCTTGGTCGGCTTCCCCTGCTGCGGCGGCGCTGATTGTGGCGGCGCGCCAGGCATGCGCGGGGTGCCGCTTCCGGTATCGATCCACGCGCGGCGGACCCACCCCGGACCGTTCGCCAGCAGGTTGTTGGTAAGCGGCTCGACTTTCAGATCCAGCGCCACCAGCCGTTCGATCGAATTGGGCTTGCCGCCCAGCGTGGTGCGCTGCTCGAGCGCGACATTTTCACGGCACAGCACCTGGCGGATCTGCGGCCGTGCCTGCGGATCCATCTGGTCGAACGTCACGCGCGGCTCGAACGTGGCTTGCAGCCAATTGCAGGTCAGCCGCTGATGCTCGTCCGAGGCGAGCCCCTCGGGCGTGATCTTCTGCTGCTCCGTCACGACCACGACGCCTTCCTGAAACATCGCGTCGCGGCCGTCGAAATCCATCCGCCCTTTCCAAGTGATCTCCAGCGGCCGGGGCGGACCGGCCGGTTGCGTGGCTGGCTTCGCACTCGGCATGGCGCCAGGCTGCATCGCGGCCACCTGGCCCGGCGGAATCATGATCGTCATCACGCCGTGGCCATTGACCCAGGCACGATTGTTGCCACGATCGACGTGGATATCATTGCCGTCGATGGTCATCTCGCGCGCCACGATGTGCGCCGGATTGCCGACGATATGCGCGACTGCCTGGTTCGGCAGCGGCTGCTCGACGTCCAATTGATCGCCACGCATGGTCATCGGCCGGGCGCCCGGCTCAGCGACTTTCAACTCGCGAAGCTCGACCTTTCGTTCGATGTGAATGCGCGTAACGTCGGTCGATTCTTCGCCCAGCAGCGCCTCGACCTGCAATAGCTCACCGGACACGTGAATCTGGCGACCATCGGCGTTAGGGGCCGCGGCCGGGGACAGAGGGTTTGCGTTCGCAGTAGTAGCGGCTGCTGCAGCAACGGGCGCGGTTCCTGGTCGTCTCGGACCGGCGACCGCTGGAGCACCTCGCGCGGCCGAAGCAATCGCCCGGCTCGGCGGCGGCCGTCGCAGCCATACCTGCAAATGATGAACGTCGCCTGACAGCGTCGGCGACTCGAAATGCACCCGCTCGAACGCCTGCAACCGGTCGGGCACCAGGCGGCGACGTTCCGTGGTCGTGGCGGGCACGTCCGGATCCTCGATCATAAACAGCCGGATGGTCTCGGCCTTCAGCAGGCCGACGCCCGGCGACTCGAATTGCGCGTCGCCGGCCAGCTTGGCGCACTGCACGCCCTCGTAGGGTCCGAATTCGAGTTCGCGCTTCCATGTGGCCTCGACGGGGCGGGCCTTGGCATCGCCGGGCCGCTCGGCCTTCATCCAGCCAGGTCCCTTCATGCCGCCGGCGTTCTTCTTGATGTCGTATTCCAGCCGCGTGCCGCGGGCCTGAACTCCACGAGAGGGCGAGCGAATGACGACCGGATCTCCTTCGGCCTCGACCCGGCTTGGTTCGAGATTGCCGAATCCTCCGCGGCGCGCGGCCGGCGCCGGCGCGGCGCCACCGCCACCGGCCGGCTCGAAGAACAGCGACAGCACCTCGCAATTCAACTGATCACTCGGTCCGTCGGCATTGGTGCGCAACACGTCGACCTTCTTGCGAAAGATCGCCGCGAAGCGGGTGACGTCGAATTGAAACGCTCCGTCACACGTGATGTCGACCGGCAAGCTCTCGTCCGCTTTACCGGCAGTTGGCGCCGCCTTCGGCGCGGGCGTCGCCGGTCCGGGGAACATATCGGCCTGCCCCGGGTAGAGACGCATGCGGACGTCTTTCTTGAGCGTCACCGAGTTCACGCCACCAAAGCCGGGAGCCGGCGAATTGGGGATCGGATGTGCCGAAGGCGCCAGCACGATTTCCAAATCGCGGCCATTACCACGATTCGGGCCGAGGCGAAAATCGACCGGATGAGGCGTAACGATCTTGTCGCCGACCAACTCGGCGTCACGCGTCTTGATCAGCAAATCGTCCTGCGGGCCCGGCAGGCGTTGATCGCTGCGGATCGTGATGGGCCCCATCATTTGGCCGCCGATGAGCTTGCCCATTTTCGACTGCCGCAGATCGACCGGCGTATCGAACCTCAGGATCGCTCCCTCGGGCGCTTGCAGAATCACGGCGCGTCGATTGCGATCCGCTTCGCTCTCGGCTTCCCCTTCGTGCAGGAAGATCATGGTACACGGTTTGATCTTCAGCCGGCCGTCCGCCAGCGTTTCATATTCGTGCAATAGCAGCTTCCCGCGCGGCGATTCAATCACTTTTGGGGAAGTCAGCTCCCAATCGCCCGGCGAAAACCAGGGCATGAGCGCTGCGCGCTGCCGATCGACCACATTGGTGCCAGGCGCGTCTTGCGTGTGTATTTCATCGAATTCGGGGCGCACCTCCGCCGTGGGCTCGATGAACGGCACGATCGCCAGCGCGTAGAACCAGTAGATACCGAGCATCAACAGGAAGCTACCGCCGATGCGCCGCCACGGCAATCCGGGGCGCGGAATGGTCAATGGGCGCACGTCGTCAGCCGACGCCGATACGTCGGGCATGTCCGCGGCGGGCGACTGCGTGCTAGGGGGCATAAGATTGGATCAGCTCGTCCCAGCGGCGTTGCGCTTTGAGAATCAACTCGATCGTCTCGCGCACGGCCCCACGTCCGCCACGCGCCGTCGTGACGTAGTCCGCCGCTTGCCGTACCTCGTCGCATGCATCGGCGACCGCCACGCCCAGACCGGCCAGTTTGATCGTGGCCAGGTCAGGCAGGTCATCGCCGATGTAACACAGTTGCTCGGGCGTCACGCTCAGCTCTTCGAGAATCTCGTGAACGGCGCCCCATTTGATCTCGGTCCCTTGCCGCACGATGCCGATACCCAGCTCCTTCGCGCGCAAGTTGACGATGTGCGACGTGCGGCCCGTGATGATGCCGAAGCGCCCGCCCGCGCGTTGCCACAGGCGAATGCCCAGCCCATCGTGGATGTGGAACTGCTTGATCTCGATGCCTTCGTTATTGAAGATGATGCTGCCATCGGTGAGCACGCCGTCGACGTCGACCAGAATCAGCTCGATCGGCTGACATTGCTTTTCCACACTCATCTACGCACCTGCTCGTCGCGCGAGTTCGTCGGGGTTTTGCGAAGCTTGATCGTGGGCAAACTTTGGCGATTGTATCACTGTTTCGATGGTCGGCGGGGCAAAGCGGGCTGTCCTTGCCGGCGGTCGCGATCCGGCGGCTAGTTCCATGGTTGTCACGCCGCCTCGTCCGGCATCATCGCCAGCACGTCCGTAATGTCGAGCAAGCCGACCGGCGCGTGACGCGCGTCGATCACCGGTAGCTCGCTGATTTTTCGTTCGGCCAGGATGGCCACGGCGTCGGTCAACATCGAGCCGGCCGGCACCGCGCAAGGCGCGCGGGTCATAACCTCGCTTATGGGGCGGTCGATCGCGTCGTCGCGGCGCTGCTCGAACAGCCGTGCGAGATCGCTGTCCGTGAAGATGCCGGTCAAGGTGCCGTCCGCATCGACGAGCATGATCGCGCCAGTGCGCCGGCCAGGATTGACCATCGCCGCGAACACGTCGCGCACGATTTGCGAGTCCTGCGCAACACGGCAGTCGGCCAAGGGCCGCATTCGCTCTTCGACACGCGCCAGGCGCTTGCCCAGCGCTCCGGCCGGATGCACGCGGGCGAAGTCCTCGTGCCCGAACCCGTGCAAGCGCATCGTGACCAGGGCCAAGGCGTCTCCCAGGGCCAGCATGGCCGTCGTGCTGGTGCTGGGCGCCATCCCCAGCGGGCAGGCTTCCTGCAGCGGCCCCAGCGTGAGCAGCACCGTGGCCGCGCGCGCAAGCGTGCTGCTTGAGCGGCCCGTGACGGCGATGATCGGCACGGCCAGTCGCGCAAGCGATGGCAGCAGCCGGGTCACTTCCTCGGTCTCGCCACTTTGCGACAACACGACGACCACATCATCCGGGCGAATGCGGCCTAAATCACCATGCACCGCTTCGGCCGGATGCAGAAAAATGCTGCGGGTACCGGTCGAGGCCAGCGTGGCCGAAATCTTCGTCCCCACCAGGCCAGCCTTGCCGATGCCAGTGACAATGACGCTGCCGGTACACTCGTGCAACAGCCGCGTGGCTTCGCAGAATTCGGTGCCCAGCCGGTGGGCGATTTTGGTGAGCGCCTGCGACTCGAGCTCGATGATCTCACGCGCGTAGCGCAACTGCTCAAAGGGCGTCAGTGGACTGAGTCGGCGGGCGGCGTCGCTGGTCATCGACGGTCATCCTTGACGGGTCGTGCTAGCGGTCGAGGGAATAAGGGCGGGTGATTCTAGCCAGAGGGCATTTTTGGAACAAGGTAATCGTGCGATAGCGGCCGCTAGGCCCTGCATCGGATTTACGAACCTATGCCAGCACCCGTGCGGGATCGCCCAAATCGGACGGCGGGAACTCGCCTTGGGGCCGCATCAGTCCGGCCGGCGGCTGCCGACCGGTCGTTCATTATTTTTCTAGCGAAATGAGCCGAATCACTCCCTTTTTCGGGTGGTTGCTCGCCCATGGCACTTCGACCAAAGGCTCACCTTTTACCTTGCCTGCTCACCGTAATCGTCGTTACTTTGATAGTTATGCAACACGACCTTTCTCCACGATCCGAGCAATACCTCGACAAGATCGTCTCCGGCGGCTTGTATCCATCGAAGGAAGCAGCATTGGAAGCCGCCGTTGAAGCGCTTCGCGAGAAGAACGAGGACACACCCTACGTGCCGGACGAGCACATGGAAGCGGTGGAACGGGCGATTGAGTCCGCCAATGCAGGCAAGTCCACGCCCATGACGGCTGCCGATTGGGCTAACCTTCGCCAACGGGCCTTGGATGTCGCCGCTCGCAAAGCCGCTCGCGGTGGCTGATGGGTATCGTTGAGAGGTTGCCGGAAGCCCAAGCAAGCCTCAATTCCATCGTCGATCGTATTGCCGACGCCAACCTGCCGGCAGCCCTGAATTGGCTGCGAGAAATCGAGGCCGCATTTAGCTTGCTCTCAACGCAGCCGCTTATGGGCTACGAGCTCGGGACCAAGCGGCTCGGAAAAGTTCGCCTCCACGCCTTTGGCAACTACGTGATCTATTACCGACCGATCACGGACGGCGCACAAATCTTAGAAGTCATCCATGCTGCTCGCGATCAAGACAGGCTCGTGTGAGCCCGACCGGTTCGAGCGTCTCGACGATCCCGAGAGACGGAATCAGGACGGGGTTATAGCCTGCCGTCCACCGCTCGGTTAAAATTGCTGGTTCCTCACGCCTCGCCCGCCTGCCGCTCGTGTCGCATCACGCCGCCCGTTGCCCGCAGTCCCAGTCAAGCGTGAATTTGCGAAACACGGAGATTCCCCATGATCGTCACGACGAAAGAACTGTTCGAGCAGGCCTACGGCAAGTACGCGGTGGGGGCCTACAACATCAACAACTTGGAGCAGACCGTGGGCCTGTTCCGCGGCTGCCTGGGAAAGAAAGGCTCGAACGACGAGCCGGTCGATCGAGCGACGAGCGCGCCCTTCATCATCCAGATTTCGCGCGGGGCGCGCGGCTTCACGGACAAACGGTTCCTCGAAGCGATGATCCGCACGGCCGAGGATGTTTTCCCCGAGGCCATCTTCGCCGTCCACCTGGATCACGGCACCGAGGAAGTGGCCTACGATTGCATCGATAGCGGCTTCTACTCGTCGGTGATGATTGACGCCTCGCACGAGACGTTCGACAAGAATATCGAGATCACGCAGCGCGTCGTCGAGCGTGCCCACGACAAGGGAATCTCGGTCGAAGCCGAGTTGGGAATGCTGGGCGGCGTCGAAGAAGATATCTCCGTGTCGGCCGACCATGCCTGCTTGACCGATCCGGACCAGGCCGTCGAGTTCGTCACGCGCAGCGGCTGCGACTCACTGGCCGTCGCGATCGGCACCTCGCACGGGGCCTACAAGTTCACCGGCTCGCAAGGGCTGCACTTCGACCGCATCGCGGCGATTCAAAAGCTGCTGCCCGGCTTCCCCCTGGTGATGCACGGATCGAGCAGCGTGCCCAAGGCCTGGGTCGAGCGCATCAACGCGGCGGGCGGGAATCTTCCTTCGACCAGCGGCGTGAACGAGAAGGACTATCTGCCGGCCGCCAAGCTGGGCGTGACCAAGGTCAACATCGACACCGACGGTCGCCTCGTATGGTGCGCGATCTACCGCGAGACGTTCCGCGATAAGCCGGGCGACTTCGATCCGCGCACGGCCGGCAAACCCTTCATGGCCGAGTATGCCGCCTTTATTCGGGCCAAGAATCAGGCGCTGGGCTCGGCCGGGCAGTTGGAAAACGTCCGCGCGGCTTTGCCGGTACGCGTGTAGCGCGTTGCGACGTCACGTCGCGCAATGTCACGCAGCTTACGGCGTTCATGGCGCCGGCGGGACCTCATCCGAACGGAAGCGGTCGTCGTCCGGGGCGTGTACGACACGCACCAAAAGCAGTTTTTGCTCCAGGCAATCCTCGGAGCCTTTCTCGGTGAAAAAGTGGCTCCCCAGGCTGCCCGGCTTGCTGGCGCGCGTCCCCAGGATCAATGTTTGTCCGGGCGACAACGCCGTGTCGATCTCGAGCTCCTTGAAGAGCACGCTTTCGGGCCGGTAATCAGGCTTGATCATGCCGTCCGCGGCAACGAACCGCGACCGCGGGTCGCCATGTTCCAACTGTGGAAGCACTTCGACGCGGACGCGGCCATCGCGCTCGGGCGTGGCTTTCATCGACAGCGAGGCAAGCACGCGCTCATAGGTTCGGCCTGTCACGTGCCCGTCGTCTCCGCGCAAAAGCACCGCCACTTGCGGGATGCGCGCTCGTTCGCCGGCGGTTACGATGATGCCAGGATGGCCCGGCCGGGTCTGCCACAAGCTGCGACGAACTTTCGGCTCATGGAGTAAATCGACGGGCTTGGGCTCGAGCACGCCATGCTCATCGACCGATTGCGCCGGCGTCCCTTCGACGGCTTGATCGGCGACACCGCTCGTCTCGGAGCGCTTCGTTTCGGAACGTAAGACCGTCTCGAGCGCCGCAGGCATGTAAGACCCAATCACGCCGACGCGGAAGCCGTTGGCGGCCAGCCTCGTGCGCAAGGCCAACGGAATGAATTCCTCGTCGATCTCGCTCCAGATCTCTTCATCGAGCTGCGGATCAGCATGCGCGAAGCGCACGGTACATTTCTCCAGCGCCACCGAATTGCCGGCCATCATCGCCGGCATAAGCGGCGACTTGCCGGACAGGCGCACTTGTGCGCAGCCGGATAGAGCGGCCAACAAGCCGACCGCCCACAGAAGCGCGCGCAGGTTGAACGGCACGCCGGACTGTCGCATGCAAGAAGTCGCGGAGAAGAGATGTGGCCCGAGATCACGTGATTTGCGGCCAAAGAGTAGCGAGAGGCAAGGCGCGCCGTCAATGCGGGCCGTGATCAGGCTCTCGTCGACCAATCAAATGGCATAAGTTGGGGGATATCGCGGGACCGGGCAATCGAAGGACCTGCTCGCCGGAACCCTGAGTGGCTTTCCCAGTAGCGGCAAGCTCCCGGCATCAAGCCGAGGTCTTGGCCACGGGAATCAGCTTGGGCGTGGGGATCCGTGTGCCGATGACGCCGCCGAATTGCTGGCACAGCGAGCGAAAATCGTGCCCCAGAAAGGCATACAATTCGGCCCCCGGCGACTGCTCCAGCCACTCGGCCGCCCAGGCGTGCATCTGCCGGTGAAACGCCGCCTCGCTCCGTCCATGAGCGAAATAACGTCCGGGAAAACGGCGCAGATCGCCATCGAAGTGCGGGCCGATGTGCCAGAGTTCATGAATGATCGTCGCCACCTTCTCCGCCAGCGGCTGGTCACAGAAGCGGGGAAGGTAGAAACTCAGAAGGTAGAGCATCTCCCGCCCCTGCTCGTCGCACACGGGTCGAATGGCCCACGTCCGCCCACGGCGGATCGTCGTGCGCGAGCCCCCTTCGAAACGTAGCGGGGTCAAGCTGGCATGGACGCCATAATGGGCCCGATTCCGCGTCTGGCAGACGCGTAGCGCCACACGATCCATGTCGACGTGCCGCAGCTCGGGCAGCCGCGCGGCCATATCGCGGCACACCTCGCGCAGATGCCGGGTGAAATCGAATCCTGTGCGGCGTCGGTTTTCCGAAGCCGCGGAATCGTGACCCACAATCGCGCCTCCATGGCTGTGGGGAAAGCCCGCCCGTCGAAATTGTCGCAACCAGCCCCATCCTCATTCAGGCAGAGGGCGGCAATTGCTGTGGAGAACGGGGACGACCTCTTACTCGCCCTTATCCGCACTGGCTTTGCTCCCTTGCTCAAACGTGGGAGCTTGGGCGCGCTGCGCGACGCGATCGCGCTGGCCGACGAATTCCAGAATCGCCCGGGTGCCGGCGTCGCCCAGACGCGGCTTGGCCAGTCGTACCACGCGAGTGTATCCGCCGGGTCGCTCGGTGTAGCGAGGGGCAATCGTCTCGAACAGCACCCGCACCGCCTGCTTGTCGCCCAGCAATTCCAACACGCGGCGGCGCGCCGCCACAACCGGTGACATCGCTTGATTCCATTGACGGTAGCGGTCGCTCTTGCGCCAGGTGCGCCACTCGGCCGAGTTGCGGGTCGCCGAAGTGGCAAACTCGCCCGCGGCACGCTCCTGCGGAATGCTGCGGCAGGCGATCGTGACGCATTTTTCGACCAGCGGGCGAACTTCCTTCGCCTTCTGCAGCGTGGTGATGATGCGGCCGGCGATCTTGGGCTTATTGTCGTCGAACTCGGCATCGCGCTCGGTCAAAACGAGCGCGCTGGCCAGATTGCGCAGCAGGGCCCGTTGATGGCTGGGGGCACGGCCCAGGATTCGTCCGGTTCTTCGGTGTCTCATGGTCGGATCGTGTGGTTAAGGATTCTTTGCTCGAACAGCGCGGCAGGCGCGTCGCGGTACGGGTCGATTTCGGCGGCAATCAGGTCGCCATCAAGTCGACATGCTTAAGTGGATGTTGTTTAAGTGGACATCGTCGTAGGCAACCGCATGCCGAGGCGCAGGCCCAATTCAGTCAGCTTATCGCGGACCTCGTTGAGCGTCGTTTCGCCGAAATTGCGCACGTCCAGCAACTGGTCTTCCGTGCGGACGACCAGGTCGCGGACCGTGTGAATGTTTTCGGATTCCAGACAGTTGGTGGCCCGCACCGACAAATTCAACTCGGCCAGGCTCATGTTCAATTTCGACTCGACCGCGGCATCCGTCACGCCGCTGCCGGAGCGGCCTTCGGCGTGTACCGAGGAGCCCAACTCGTTGTACTGAACGAACGGATTGAGGTGCTTGCGGAGAATCTTGGCCGCTTCGACCAGCGCCATTTCCGGACCAACCGAACCGTTAGTCCAGATCTCCATCGTCAGCTTGTCGTAGTTGGTCTTCTGGCCGACGCGCGTCTCTTCGATCTCGTAGCGGACCCGCACGACCGGGCTGTAAACAGCATCGACCGGAATGATACCGATTTCCTGCGTCTGCGGCGTATGCTCGCTGGCGGGCACATAGCCGCGGCCATTCTCCACGACCATTTCCACCACGAACGGCACGTCGCTGGTAAGCGTGGCGATCACCTGGTCCTTGTTGATCACCTCGACGGCGTCGTCGGTCTGCACGTCGCGGCCCGTGACCACGCCCTTGGTGCTCTTGTCGATGCGGATTACGCGGGTCGATTCGCTGTGGTTTTTCACCACCAGCGACTTGATGTTCAACACCACGTCGGTCATGTCCTCGACGACGCCGGGCAGAGTGCTGAACTCGTGCTGGGCGCCGTGAATCTTGATCTGCGTGACCGAACTGCCCTCGAGGCTCGACAGCAGGATGCGACGCAGACTGTTGCCGACCGTCACGCCGAATCCACGCTCGAACGGCTCGGCCACGAACTTGCCGTATGACGAAGTAAGCGTCTTGTGATCACAGGAAACGACACTGGGCAGTTCAAACCCGCGCCAACGAATTCGCATTACAAGCCTCCCTGGAGACAGCGGCTTGAGGGAACACGCACGACCGGCCCAAGCGCTTTGCCGGCGGCGATGACTTCAGTCCATAAACGGTAAGGGTTGTCGGCTGTCCGGCGGGATCGCCGACCGAGGAGCCGCGCTCTTACTTCGAGCACAACTCGATGATCAATTGCGTCTGTACGGGAATCGAAACGTCCATCGACTCGGGCAGCCGATTGACGCGTCCTTCGGGCATGGGGCCGTCGAGCCTGGTGAGAAAATCAGGAACGTCGCGGCTGTTATCCGCGAGATTGGCCTGCACGGCCTGCAGGCTCTTCTTGCGGTTCTTCACGCGAATGACGTCGCCGGCCTTCAACAGGTAGCTGGGAATATCCACGCGGCGTCCATTCACGGTGATGTGTCCGTGGGCGACCAACTGCCGCGATTGGGCGCGGCTCTGGCCGAAGCCCAGGCGATGCACGATGTTGTCCAGCCGGCGTTCGAGCAGGCTCATCAACGTATCGCCGGTGTTGCCGCGCGACCGCTCGGCTTCGCTGAAGTAGCAGCGAAACTGCCGTTCCAGCACGCCGTAATAGTGCTTCACTTTCTGCTTCTCGCGCAGGTGCAGTCCGTAATCGGTCATCTTGCCGCGCCGCGCCTGCTGCATGCCGGGCGGAGTGCCGCGCCGCTCGACGGCGCACTTGGGCGTATCGCAACGCGACCCCTTGAGGAACAGCTTGATGCCCTCGCGGCGGCACAAACGACAAACAGGTCCAGTATGACGAGCCATAGTCTAGAAAATTCGGTTGCTGTGCTTGGTTCGCTGAAAAACTCAACGACGCGATGTTAATGTTGCCGTGCGTTAATCTCGCTGAGCGACGACTTTAGACGCGGCGCTTCTTCGGCGGACGGCAGCCGTTGTGCGGCAGCGGCGTCACGTCCTCGATGCTTTTGACTGTGAGACCCGCGGCTTGCAGTGCCGTGACGGCGCTTTCACGACCGCTGCCGGGCCCCTTCACCTTGACTTCCACTTCCTTCACGCCGAACTTCGACGCCTTCTCGGCGGCTTGTTGAGCGGCGCACTGACCGGCGAACGGCGTGCTCTTACGGCTTCCCTTGAAGCCGCTGGTGCCGGCGCTGGCCCAACACAAGGTGTCACCCTTGCTGTCGGTGATCGTCACCGTGGTGTTGTTGAAGGTGGCCCGCACGTGGGCGACCCCCAGCGTAACGTTGCGGCGGACCTTGCGTCGCTTGTTCTTTCCCATATCTCTTCGTGCTTTGCGTGATTGTTCGATTCTCTCTTGGCGTCCGCGTCACGAGCCGCGTTCGAGGCCGCCCAACTACTTCAGCCCAAATTACTTCAGGTCTTTGACGCCCTTCTTGCCGGCCACCGTCTTCTTGGGACCCTTGCGGGTGCGGGCGTTGGTGCGCGTCCGTTGTCCGCGAACCGGCAAGCCGCGGCGGTGACGAATGCCGCGGTAGCAGCCGATGTCACGCAGCCGCGCGATGTTTTGCGCCGTTTGCCGCCGCAACTGCCCTTCGACCGTGTAGTCCTTGTCCAAGAGGGCCGCGATGCGGGCCACTTCGTCCTCGCCCAGCTCGCGGGCGCGAATCTGCGGATCAATGCCCGCCTTGTGGCACAACTCACGGGCGACCTTCTGGCCGACACCGTAAAGGTACTGCAGCGAAATGACCGTAGGCCGATCGCTGGGGATATCAACGCCGAGCAAGCGCGGCATAAAATTCAACTCCCAAACTCAAGTACGCGGCCGGCTGCACACCGACCGCGGCAATATCGTCTTGACCAACGGGCCGTTTCCCTGACTGCCAGCCGCCCCAAAACCCTCTGCCGAGCAAGCACCCTCCGCCGGCGCCCCTGACGGCCATCACCCACCAGTAGCCGGTCTGGCCGTGGACGAAAGGCCCAGGCGATAGCGGACGGCTAACCCTGGCGCTGCTTATGGCGTGGATTGCTGCAGACGACGTACACCACCCCGCGGCGGCGGACAATTTTACAGCTTTCACAGATACGCTTGATACTGGCGCGGATTTTCATAAGCGAGAGCCTGGCGACGTCCGAACGGCGGTTCGGCCGAATTGCATTCGAAAGCGACTAAGTATAAACGTTTCTCAGCGGGACCTACAAGGCCCCTGAGGGGCGGTTTTTAGGGCGGTTGCGGCTAACCGGTCCGCACCCGCATATTTCTCGATTTTTCTGGTTCAATCCGGGCCCGCGGTCAGGGCGACCGGCCCCTTTTCCGTGATCGCGATCGTGTGCTCGAAATGGGCACTCGGCAGCCCGTCCTGGGTGACCTGTGTCCAATGGTCGGGCATGCTCTTAACCCGCTTGGTGCCGGTGTTGACCATCGGCTCGACGGCGATCACGAGCCCCGGGCGCAGCTCGAAATCGCCGCTGCGGCGGAGCTGCTTGCTGACGAAGTTCGGCACCTGGGGATCTTCGTGCATTTCACGGCCGATGCCGTGCCCGACGAAGCTTTCCACGACGTAGAAACCGGCGTCCTTGACGTAGGTTTCCATCTCGGCGGCGACCTCGCTCCACAACCGCTTCTTGCCCATCAGATCGATGGCCAGGTACAGCACGCCCCTGGTCACGTCGAGCAGTTTGGCCACGCGCGGCTCGACCTGACCAACGGGGTGCGTGACGGCGGAATCAGCGCACCACCCCTCGACGCGGCAGCCGGTATCAATGCTAACGCAATCCCCCTCGGCCAGTCGTCGCGCGCCGGGGATGCCGTGCACCACTTCCTCGTTGACCGAGATACAGGTCACGGCCGGAAAGGGGACCACGCCGGGCACGCCCTTGAACAGCGGCTCGGCCTTCTTTTCTTCAAAGAAGCGCTCGATCGCGGCGTCAATCTCGGCCGTGGTGATCCCAGGCTTGACCAGTCGAGCAGCGATTTGGTGGGCTTCCCACACAACCAGCCCGGCCTTGCGCATCAAGGCAATTTCTCGTGGCGAACGTAGCGTAAGCACCTTCGAAATCACTCCTCAATCGTCCGAACCTGGGGGCCCCTGGCGCCGGATCGCGGATTGGATTCGGGCGAACACCTCGTCCACCGTTCCTTGCCCGTCGATCGTTTGTAGAAGGCTGTGCCGCCGATAATAGTCCAACAGCGGCTGCGTCTGATTCCAGTAAGTGCGCAGCCGCTCGGCAATGACGTTCGATTCGTCGTCCGAGCGTCCGCGACCGTTCAGCCGGCGCTTCACGACTTCGTCATCGACCTTTAGCTCTAACACCACCTCGAGCGGCGTGCCGGCAGCGTCGAGCAAAGCGTCGAGCGCCTCGGCCTGGGCCACGTTGCGCGGGAAGCCGTCGAACAGGGCTCCCGCGGCGCAGTCGGGCTTGGTTAACCGCTGGCTCACCAACTCCAGCACGATCTCGTCGGGAACCAGCTTCCCGGCCTGCATGTATTCTTCGGCGGCGCGGCCCACGGCGGTCTGCCTGTCGCGCGCTTCGCGCAACATGTTACCGGTGGATAGATGGGGAATCCCCAAAAGCGCGACCAGACGCTCGCTCTGCGTCCCTTTGCCGGCGCCTGGTGGGCCAATAAAGACGATTCTCATCTTGCTGCTCGCCCCCCCGACGCGTGGCGCCCGCGCTGGCGTCACGGTCCGCTCGAACTCGATTACTCGAGCAGGCCTCGATAGTTTCTCATGACCAGGTGGCTATCGATCTTTTGAACAAGGTCGAAAGCGACGCTGACGGCAATCAGCAGGCCGGTCCCTCCGTAGAAATTGGCAAGCTGGTAATTGATGTTCACCGAGTTGGCAACAACCGTCGGCAGGATCGCCACCACGGCCAAAAAGCCCGCCCCCACGTAGGTGATCCGAATCATCACCTTTTCCAGGTAGTCGGCCGTACGCTTCCCTGGACGGTAGCCGGGAATGAACGTGCCGTGGCTCTTCAGGTTGTCCGAAACATCCTTGGGATTGAAGGAAATCGCGGTCCAGAAGTAACAGAAGAAGAAAATCAACAGCACGTACATCAGGTTGTACAGAAACGACGAATGATTGTAGAACGCGTTGGCAATGTCGCGCAGGAAGCCGCTATCCGGCTTCAGGCTGGCAATCCACGTGAACAATAATCCGGGAAACATCAGCAAGCTGCTGGCGAAGATGATGGGCATCACGCCGGCCTGATTGACCTTTAGCGGCAAGTATTGCCGGGTGCCCCCGTAAACGCGGCGACCGCGGACGTGCTTGGCACTCTGCGTGGGAATGCGGCGTTGTCCTTGCGTGATAAACACTACGCCGCAGATCACCCCGACAAACAGCGCCACCAGCACGATCAGCTTCTCGACCCCCATCTGGTCGGCGCCACCGCCGAGCGACAGCCCCTTGAACCCATTCTGAAACAGCGGGCGCATCATGTCGTAACCGGCGGCAGGCATGCGCGCCAGAATGCCGGCCATGATCAGCAAACTAATGCCGTTACCGATGCCGAATTCGTCGATCTGTTCGCCCAGCCACATCAAGAAGACGGTGCCGGCGGTCATCGTCATCACGGCGACGATGTACCAACTGTAAGACAGGTGGCCATCGACGAGAAACTCGGGCCGCACGAAACCGTTCGTGACCAGATACTTCACATAAAACCAGCTCTGCCCCAGGCAAAGAATGACCGTGGCATAGCGGGTGTATTCGTTGATCTTCTTCTGACCGCTTTCGCCCTCTTTCTTCAACTCTTCGAGCGGCCGCCACACGCTGGAGAGGAGTTGGAAGATAATCGACGCCGAAATGTAGGGCATGATGCCCAGCCCGAAGATCGTCGCCTGGTCAAGCATGGTGGCGCTGAAGGTGGCCACTTGCTTGAGCATGGTTCCCAAGCCGCCCTGCCCTTGGGCGTTGAAGAACTCGGCCATTTTGGCGTTATCGACGATTGGCAGCGGAATCCACCAGCCGACGCGATAGATCGCCAGAAACAAGAGCGTCAGGAGAATCTTCTGGCGCAACTCGGGAATGGTGAAAACGACGCGAATTTTTTCCCACATGGCTCGTTCCATCCTTCCTGCGCGTGCAGCCGACGATCCGTGCCGGCGGCAAAGTTGGTGATTTGCAGGCGAGCAAGCGACGCTTGCCGAACGCGATTGATCGCGGGTCCGATTTTAACTTCGGAGCAATACCCTCGGCTAGCTGGGCCCGCGGATACTTAGGATCCCCGCCACCCGTGACCCCAACTGCCCGAGCCAGCTAGCTCTGGGCAGCTTTCTTGGCGTCTTTCTTCTGCCCCTTCACGACAGGAGCCTTACCGGGCAGCACCACGGCTTCACCGCCGGCCTTCTTGATCTTCTCCAAAGCCGACTCACTGAAGCGATGGGCGGTGATTTTCAGCTTCTTCGTCAGCTCGCCGTTGCCCAGGATCTTCAACTCGTCGAACCGGCCACTAACCAGGCCCGCGCTGCGGAGGCGGTCCAACGTCACTTCCTCCCCCGCCTCGAACGAATCGTTCAAGACGCTGAGGTTCAGGGCCTTGATAACCTGGGCAAATTTATTGTGGAACCCGCGCTTGGGGACGCGCCGCGCGACCGGAAACTGACCGCCCTCGAAGGCGGGGTGGCTGGTCCAACCGGCAAGCTGCCCTTGCCCCTTGTGACCGCGTCCCGCGGTCTTGCCATGCCCCGAGCCGGGGCCGCGACCGACGCGCTTCAGCTTCTTGTGTTTCTTGATGCCGCGATTGACGTCGTGAATGTTCATGAGAGGGAAACTCCCCGCAGGCGCTCTACGTCCTGGCGCGAGTGCAGGCTGGTGAGGGCGGCAATCGTGGCTTTGACCAGGTTGGCAGGATTCGTGGAACCGAAACTCTTGGTGAGAATGTTGTGAATGCCGGCCGCTTCGCACACGGCACGAACGCTGGAGCCCGCGATCACGCCGGTGCCGGCGCTGGCGGGCACGAGGATCACGTGCGAGGCGCCAAAGCGTCCTTCGACGGTGTGCGGGATGCTGCCGTCCTGGATCGAAACCTCGACCATCTTGCGGGAGCCGTCCTTCGTGGCCTTCTCGACGCTGGGGGGCACTTCGTTGGCTTTGCCATAGCCCCAACCGACGCGTCCGCGCCCGTCGCCGACGACGACGATGGCCGAGAAGCTGAACCGGCGACCGCCCTTGACCACCGCGGCGCAACGGCGGATTTGCACGACCTTTTCGATCAGATCGCTGCCGCGTCGCTCGCCGGAATCACCACCGCGCGAGCCGCCGCGCTGGCCGGAATCGCCGCCGCGCGAGCCCCCGCGGCCGCCCGAATCGCCACCGCGCGAACCGCCGCGATCACCGCCTCGCGTGCTGCCTGTATTAGTCGACACTCGTCTCTCCCGATTAGTCTGATTTAACTAGGCTGGTCGCGTTTTCAACTTAGAAATTCAGGCCAGCTTCGCGCGCCGCCTGTGCCAGCGCCGCGACGCGACCGTGATACTGATATTCGCGACGATCGAAGGCCACATCCTTGATGCCGGCCGCGAGAGCCCGCTCGGCAATCGCCTTGCCCACGGCCTGGGCCGCCGCCTTGTTGCCGCCGTACTTCACGCCGCTGCCAATATCCTTTTGCTCCGTGCCGGCCGCGACAAGCGTATGCCCTTTGTCGTCGTCGATAATCTGGGCGTGGACGTGCTTGTGGCTGCGGAAGATGGCCAGCCGCGGCCGCGTGGTGTGCGCCTTGATATGGTTGCGCACGCGATGGCGTCTGCGCATCCGCTGGTGAGCGTTGGTCTTTTCGTGGTTCATCGGTTCACTCGCCTGACGTTTTACGACGTCGTGGTTATTTCCGCCCGGTCCTTGCTGACCGGTTACTTCGTAACTGCCTTGCCTGCCTTGCGGCGGACCTGCTCGCCGTCGTAGCGGACGCCCTTGCCCTTGTACGGCTCGGGCTTGCGTGTCGCGCGGACTTCAGCGGCGAATTGTCCCACCAATTGCTTGTCGACCCCCTTGATCACGATGTGGGTCTGATCGGGGCAGATCACCTTCAGCCCGGCCGGGATCGGCATCTGCACTTCGTTGGCAAAACCGACACGCAGCTGCAGCTTGTTTCCCTGAACGGCGGCCAGGTAACCGACCCCCACGATTTCCAGCTTCTTCTCGTATCCCTTGGTCACGCCTTCGACCATGTTCTGGATCATGGCGCGGGTCAGACCGTGCAGGGCGCGCGATTGGCGCGAGTCGTTGATCCGCGTGATCTCGAGCTGACGCGACTTGTCGTCAAAAGCGACCGCGACCTCGGGCCGGAAGTTCCAATCGAGCTTGCCCAGAGGGCCCTCGACGGCGATCCGCTGCTTGGCGACTTCGACCTTCAAGCCGGCCGGCACGGCCACTGGTTTTTTTCCGATCCGCGACATGGTTGTTTACTCACTTAATTCAATTCTCGCGCCGACGTAGGGAAACCATCGCGGCAGCCGTTCGGCAGCTACCAAAGTTTGCAGCTACCACAGTTCGCACAATACTTCGCCGCCCAGGTTCCGCTGCCGTGCCTCTCGGTCGCTGATCACGCCGCGGCTGGTGCTGATGATGGAAATCCCCAACCCATTCAGCACGGGACGCAGGCTGGTGGCGCCACTGTAGATGCGGCGGCCGGGCTTGCTCACTCGCTTGATATGGCGAATGACCATCTCTCCGTTGGGTCCGTACTTCAGGTGCAGGCGCAACTGCTTGCCGGGGTTCTGGTCCAACTCTTCCCAGTCCCAGATATAGCCTTCGCGCTTGAGGACTTCCGCGAGCCCTCGCTTTACCTTCGACAGCGGCATCTCGACCACGGGCCGTTCAACGCGCACGGCGTTGCGGATGCGGGTCAACATGTCGGCGATAGGGTCAGTCATCATGGTCGTAGGGATCCCTTTACCAACTTGCCTTCTTCAATCCGGGAATCAGCCCTTTGTCGGCCAGATTCCGGAGGCAGATCCGGCAGATGCCGAACTTGCGATACACCGCCCGCGGCCGCCCGCAGATTCTGCACCGCGACTCGCGACGCGTGGAGAATTTCGGCACCCGTTGGGCCTTCGCGATCTTCGACTTACTTGCCATGCGTGATCCAGTTTGTTACGGAGCTCTGTTATCGGTTCGGGCTTCTCGGTGCAGCCATCAGGCGGCGCCCGATTTGCCCTGCTTCGTCTCGTCCTGCTTGAACGGCAGACCGAAGCCGCGCAACAACTCGCGAGCTTCGTCGTTGTTATTGGTCGACGTGACCAGCGTCACGTTCATGCCCTGCACGCGGGTGTACTTGTCGGGATTCAACTCCGGGAACACCAACTGCTCGGACAGGCCCAGGCTGTAGTTGCCATGCCCATCGAAAGCGTTGGGGTTGAGCCCACGAAAGTCGCGCACGCGCGGCAAAGCCAGCGAGATCAACCGATCGAGGAACTCGAACATGCGGTTGCCGCGGAGCGTGACCTTGCACCCGATCGCCATGTTTTCACGCAGCTTGAAGCCCGACACCGCCACGCGGCTGCTGGTGACCAGAGGCTTCTGGCCGGTGATCTGCGTCATCGCGCCGACTGCCTCTTCGAGATACTTCTTCTCCGAGATGGCGGCCCCCACGCCCATGTTCACGACGATCTTTTGCAGTTTCGGCAGCGACAGGCGGTTCTTGCGGCCCAACTTCTTGGCCAATGCCGGCAGAATCTCCTGCTCGTAGCGGGTGCGCAGTCGCGGCGTCGGCGCCGGGCCAGCCGGCCGACTTTCTTCCGCCTCGGGGGCTTTTTTCTTCGCGGCAGACATCGTTCGTTCGCTCCGCACCTTTTCTTGCTAACGCCGCCACCGAATCGGCAAAACGGCTTTTGTTTCGTTATTTCTTCTTGATAGCCTTGGTCGGCGACGGCGCGATCTGTCCGGCGTGCGCCCCGCACTTCTTGCAGTACCGTTCCTTGCTGCCGTCATTGGCGCGACGGGCCCCCGTACGCGACGGCTGGTTGCACGACGGGCAGACCAACATCACGTTCGAGAGTTGCACCGGCATTTCTTTCGACAAGCGGCCGCCCTGCGGATTGCGCTGGCTGCGGCGCATGTGCTTGTACACGCGATTCACCCCCTCGACGATCGCCTTGCCGGCCTTGTGGTCGACCGACAGCACTTTCGACTGCTGGCCGCGGCCATCGCCGCAAATCACTTCCACGGTATCGCCTACGCGAATGTGCATCACACCACCTCGGCCGCCAGGCTGACGATTTTCATAAAGTTGCGTTCCCGCAGCTCGCGCGCCACGGCGCCGAAGATGCGGGTGCCGCGGGGATTCTTGTCGTTGTCGATCAACACCAGGGCATTGCGGTCAAAGCGCACATAGCTGCCATCGGCGCGCCGCGTCGGCTGCTTGCAACGCACGATCACGCCCTTGACCACCGACCCTTTTTTCATGTCGCTGCCGGCAATCACGCTCTTCACGCTGCACACGACGATGTCGCCCAAGCCGGCCGTGCGGCGGCGCGAACCACCGAGCACCTTGATGCACGTGACTTCCTTCGCGCCGGTGTTGTCGGCCACGTTAAGTCGGGTTTGCATCTGAATCATGGTTCACACCCTGCAGGAATTTCGCACTGTTCCGATCGCCGGCCATACGTCGCTGTCGAGCTGGTCGCCGTCGACCAACTCGCGGCCGGATCGACCTTACTCTGCTCCGCTTTCACTCTTCGCTTCGGCCTCACCCTCGGTCGCCGCTTCCTTCAACTTGGCCGCAGCCCGCATCGCCGCGATGTCGACCGCCTGGCTCTTGCTGACGACGCGGACCAACTGCCAGCGTTTCAGCCGCGACATCGGGCGGCATTCGATGATCTCGACCGTGTCGCCGATCGACGATTCCTCGTTCTCGTCGTGAACATGGCATACCGTGCGGCGGCGCAAATACTTTCCATATCGGGCATGCTTCACCAGCCGCGGAATCTCCACGCGGCGGCTCTTGGCCATCTTGTCGCTCGTTACGACGCCAATGGCAGTCTTTTTCGGCATCCCACGTTCCTCTTAGGCTCGAACAATCTGTATTAATTTGAAGTTTTGTTATCGCGGCGGACGGGCCCGTTGTCTTAACTCGCTCGTCGCGTTATTGACCGGCCGTGGCCTTGGACCGCTCGGTCTGGATCGTTTTCAAACGCGCGATCAGGCGGCGGTGCTTGCGCAGCTCACTGGGGGCATCGAGCCGCTCGGTCTGCGCCTTGATGCGCAGGCGAAACAGGTTTTCCGCCGTTTCACGCAAGGTCAGCGTCAACTGTTCGTCGCTCATCTCGCGGAGTTCAGAGGCTTTGCTCATCGCACTTATCGCTCGGCAGTAATGCTCGTTCGTGGTAAGTCTTGTTTCGTCCGGTTGCCCTGTCCGCCGACGTAGTAGGCTGCGGACTAAATCGCACGCCGCTTGATCAGTCGCACGCGCACCGGCATCTTGTGCGCGAGGCGCCGAAAGCAGAGCCGCGCGGCCTCTTCCGTGACGCCCGAAATCTCGTACAGGATGTTGCCCGGCTTCACGACCGCCGCCCAATACTCCGGTTCACCCTTACCCTTACCCATGCGGGTTTCGAGGGGGATGGACGTGATAGGCTTGTGCGGGAACGCGCGCACGAACAACCGCCCTTCGGTACGCAGGTATTGCTGAGCGGCGATACGGCCGGCCTCCAGCGTCGCCGCCGGAATCCAACCCCCCTGCACCGTCTGCAAGCCAAACTCGCCGAAGACGACGCGGTTGCCACGCGTGGCGTTACCTTTTATACGTCCTCTTTGGCTTTTTCGGTGCTTGACCCTCTTGGGCATCAGCGCCATTGTTTTCTTCCTCGTACATACCTTGATTGACCCACACCTGGACACCGATGTGTCCCTGGGCGGTCTTGGCTTCTGTAAAACCGTAATCGATCTTGGCCCGCAGCGTGGACAAGGGAATCGAACCGGCGATCTGCTTTTCGCGGCGCGCCATTTCCGAACCACCTAGCCGGCCCGCCAGTTGGATCTTAATCCCCTTGGCACCAGCCTCCATCGTTTGTTCCATCGCCCGCTTCATCGTGCGACGGAAGCTGGCCCGCTTGGCCAACTGCTCGGCAATGTCTTCCGCGACGAGCTGGGCCTGAATCTCGGGCCGGGCAATTTCCTCGATCTTGATATTGATCCGCCGGCCGACCAGCTCTTGCAGCTCGGCCTGCAAACGCTCGACCTCTTGCCCCTTGCGGCCGATGATGATGCCCGGCCGGGCGGCGAAGAGGACGACTTTCACTTCATCGCGGGTGCGCTCGATCTCGATCTTGGGCAGCCCGGCATAGCGATACTTGTCCTTGACGAAGTCGCGGATCTTCTGGTCCTCGACCAGCAGATCGCCAAACTCTCGCTTCGACGCGTACCAGCGGCTCTTCCAGCCGACCATGATGCCGGTGCGGAATCCGACGGGATTTACCTTCTGACCCATAAATTCTCTTGTTGGCTAGCGGTATCGAGACAGGTTGGTCGTCAGCAGCCCGCTCTCGTCAGTAAATACGGTTCTTGTTCAGCGCGTCCCTTACTCGGCGGCCGCAGCGTACAAATCGTCCACCTTGATATGGATGTGCGACATCCGCCGCTTGACCATGAAGGCCATGCCGCGGGCACGCGGGCGAACGCGCTTGAACATCGGCCCGCCGTCGACCCGTGCATCGACAACCACCAGGTTCTGCACGTTGGGGGCTCGGCGATCCTCGGCATTGCCCAGGGCGCTTTTCAACACTTTTTCCAGCATCCGAGCGCCGCGGTGCGGCATGTACCGCAGGATGTCCAGCGCCTCGTCAGCGTGCTTGCCGCGAATCAAGTCCGCGATCGGCCGCACCTTGCGGGCGCTAATGCGGGCGAATCGATGCGTCGCTTCGTAGGCCATTGTTTTCTACACCTGTTCGCTGATTATCTGTCGCCGATTTGCGGGAGTCAGGCCGCCCGCTCGATCTTCGTTAACCATGACTTTCGTTGGCTATGCTGCGCCGGGGGCTGCCTTCTTGGCCTTACCGCCGTGACCGCGGAAGGTGCGGGTGGGAGCAAACTCGCCGAGCTTGTGACCCACCATGTCTTCGGTGACGAACACCTTCAAATGCAGCTTGCCGTTGTGAACCATGAACGTGTGGCCGACGAACTCGGGCACGATCGTGCAGGCACGGGCCCAGGTCTTGATCGGCTGCTTGCCGCCCGACGACTCCATCCGCTGCACTTTGTGGAACAGCTTGGCGTTGACGAACGGTCCCTTCTTTAATGATCTTCCCATCGCTCGTTGGCTCCGCCCGAATTGGTTCGGGCTCTGTCAGGCTTTGCTTGGCATCCGCGGACTTTACGCCGCGCGTCACTTGTCTAGTACAACTGTCTTAGTACAACTTGATTTGTCCGTAGCGGCGCGAACGACGACGACGCACGATCGCCGAGTTCGACGCCTTGCGCGACTTGCGGGTACCGCCGCCCTTGGCCGGCTTGCCCGTCGGACTGACCGGATGGCGACCGCCCTTGGTGCGACCTTCACCACCACCGTGCGGATGGTCGATCGGGTTCATGGCCGTGCCGCGTACGTGCGGGCGTCGCCCCATCCAGCGCTTGCGACCCGCCTTGCCCAGCACGACGTTCATATGATCCGCATTGCTGGTGGCACCGATCGTAGCCCGGCAATCGGCCGGCACGCGGCGAATTTCACCACTCGGCAAGGTCAACTGTACCCAGCCCGCGTCGCGTGCGGCCAGCACGGCGCTCGTGCCCGCCGAACGGCACAACACACCACCGCAACCGGGACGCAGCTCGATATTGTGAATCGTCATGCCCAGCGGAATGTTCTTCATCGGCAGGCAATTGCCGATCGAGGGGGGCGCCTCGGGCCCACTCTGAATCTGATCGCCTTGCTTCAGCCCATTCGGGGCCAGGATGTATCGCTTCTCGCCGTCGACGTAATGCAGCAGCGCGATACGGGCACTGCGATTTGGATCGTACTCGACCGAATGCACGCGGGACGGGACGCCATCCTTGTTGCGGCGAAAGTCAATCAGTCGGTATTGCCGCTTGTGACCGCCACCGCGATGACGGGCCGTGATCTTCCCCTGGTTGTTGCGCCCGCCGGTCTTCGGCTTGGGGCGCAGCAAGGTTTTTTCCGGAACGTATCCCGGCGTGAGCTCGGCGAAATCACTGACCGAGGCGCCGCGGCGTCCGGCCGTGGTCGGTTTGTATCGTCGTAGGCCCATGGCCAGCCTTCTTTCCCATCTCGCGGGCGCGACCCGGTCACGCCCGCCAAAAGTTCACAGCGGTCGTTTAGAAGAACTCGATACGATGCTCATCATTGAGCGTCACAATCGCCTTCTTCCAGTCTTTCGTTCGTCCACTACGGAAGCGCGAGCGTCGCGGCTTCCCTTTGCGGTTTTGCGTGTGTACACGCTCGACTTTCACGTTGAACAACTCTTCGACGGCGCGACGGACGTCGGTCTTTGTCGCCAGGCGATTCACCTCGAATGCGTACGCGTTGTGGCGCGTCGAACGGTGCATCCCCTTTTCGGTGACCAAAGGCCGAATGATGATCTGGTGCGGCTGCAACAGAATGTGCGTTTCGTGAGATTGCTGCTCAGCCATGTGTCGGCTCCTTGGCCTGCTTACCTTCGGCCCGCGCACCGTGGGCACCCTTGGCACTGGCCTGCTCGCTGGCTCGCTTACGCAGCGCGTCAAGCGCGGCGCGGGTCACCAGCATCTTGCGCGGCAACAGCACGTTCAAGGCATTCAAGCCCTCGACGGGCGCCACGGTGACGTCGGCGATGTTGCGGGCGCTCTTGTAGACGTTCTCGTCATGGGTGGCCGTGGTGACGAGCAAGCTTTCGCCCGCACACTTCACCGCCGTGAGGATGGCTGCCATGTCCTTGGTCTTGGGAGCCTGAAACGACAAGTCGTCGATGACAATCAACTGGCTGTCGCGAATCTTCGAAGCCACGGCCATGCGCGTGGCCAACTGCACGGCCTTGCGCGGCAAGCGATAGGAAAAATCGCGCGGCCGCTTGGCGAAAATATGCCCGCCGCCACGACGAACACCGCTGCGTCGTCCACCGGCACGGGCGTTGCCCGTTCCTTTCTGGCGATACATTTTCTTGGTGCTGCCGGCCACTTCGCCGCGCGACTTGGTGCGGAAGGTACCCTGGCGCTGATTGGCCTGGTACATGACCACGACGTCGTGCAGCAACTGCTTGTTAATGCGCGGCGCCAGGTCGGTCGACTCGATATCGTAGGAGCCGACCTCCTTGCCCGTCTTGTCATACACCGGAAGGCGTGTCATCGCTGCACTCGCTCGTCTTGATTCAAATTCGCTCGCCTCTATCGGCCGCCCCAGGACATCATTCGTCCGGCCGCAGCCACCGAGCCGTCAGTTACATCTTGTTCGTTTGCTTGACCACCACGAAACCGCCGTTGGGGCCAGGGATCGCGCCGCGAACCAAAAGCAGGTTATTCTCGGCGTCGACGCCGACTACTTTGAGGTTACGGACCGTGTTCTGCTCGGCCCCGTACCGGCCGGCCATGCGGCGCCCCTTGAAAACGCGGGCCGGAAAAGTATTGCAACCCGTCGAGCCTGCGTGACGATGCACCTTCTTCACACCGTGGCTGGCGCGCTGGCCGCTGAAGCCGTGACGCTTCATCACGCCGGCCGTGCCGCGCCCCTTGGAGACCCCGGTGACGTCGACCGCTTTGACGTCACTGAACAGATCGACCTTCAGCTCCTGACCGACCGTGCACTCGGTCGCGCCGCGAAACTCGCGCACGAAGCGCGGAGGCTCGCAATCGGGCTTGGGGGCCAGCTCCACACCGGCCGAAGAAAGACGCTTGCCGCGCTTGCTCTCTAAACGAGCGACATGACCACGCTGACTGCGGCTGGCCAGACGGCGCGGCTTGATACCAAACCCGACCTGGACGGCTTCATAGCCGTCACGCTCGGCGGTGCGTACCTGCAGGACATGGCAAGGCCCTGCCTCGATCACGGTAACCGGGACCACTTTCCCAGCGTCGTCAAATATCTGCGTCATCCCGACCTTGCGGCCGAGCAATCCCTTTACCATCGCAATCGCCTTGAGTGTCAGGTCGCCGACGGGAACGAGCGGCCAATGAGGCCACGGTTTACCCGCCCAGCATCCGGTGCATACAAGTGACTCTGTAGTAGCTGTCGTTTAATCGATCTTCGTCGACCCAATGGCACCGCCAGTAGCGGCAACCATTCACCCCCTCGGCGCACGATCGACATCGTCGATGTCGACGCGTTGATCTCGAAGCACCGGCGGCAGGCTAGTGCCGACTCGATGCCTTGATCTTGATATCCACGCCCGCAGGCAAGCTCAGCTTGTTCAGCGCCTCGATGGTCTTGGCCGTCGACTGCACGATATCGATCAGGCGCTTGTGAGTCCGAATTTCGAACTGCTGCCGCGCCTTCTTGTCGATATGCGGACCCGACAACACGGTATAGCGCTCGATCCGCGTGGGAAGCGGAATCGGGCCATGCACCTCGGAACCGGTGCGCTTGGCCGTATCTACGATTTCCGCCGCGCTTTGATCAAGGACCGAGTGGTCATACGCTTCCATCCTGATGCGAATCGTCTCGTTGGAATGACCAGCCACAAATCGCTCCTCAACCAGCCGTGCGCCAAGTTGCCAAAGACAAATGACAAACGCCAGAACAAACTATTCTCCCGCAGGGGGAACCGCAAATCTTAAGGCTTTCGCAAATCAGTGTCAACGCCCAAGAGAACTTGGAACGCGTCTTATTCTCGGGCAAATCGCCAGGCTTGCTGCCACCGATCGTTGCGACCGGCAGCCTGACCTTCAATCCCCAAAACCCATCCTACAAAAACGACTCCAGCACCTCGGCCGGCGCCGGGCCGTAATGCGACGGCGAAAGGGAGGCCGACGCCCGACCCTGGCTTAGCCCCCGCATCGCCCCCGAGTAGCCGAAAAGCGAGGCCAGCGGCGCCTCGGCGTCGATCACGGTGTTGCGACCGCGAGCGTGGGTTTGCGTGATGATCGCTCGACGCTGCTGGAGATCGGAGACGAAATCGCCCATATATTCTTCTGGGACAACGATTTCCAGCTTCATGATCGGTTCCAAGAGCACGATTCCCGCCGCGGCAAGTGCCTTGTGGAAGGCGTCGGCGGCGGCCCGGCGGAAGGCCAGCTCGTTCGACTCCCCTTCCCGGGTCTCGCCCCCCACGACGGTGATTTTCACCTTCATGAGCGGATAACCCAGCGATCCGCCCCCTTCGCCCTGTTGCGTCAGCACTTCGAGCACGGCGCCCAGGAACGCCGGCGGAATCGAATCGCCGGCCGTGGTCGTGACCATGACCGGCATATCCCCCTCGAAGGGTTCGACACGGACGCGCACCTTGGCAAACAGCGTCTGCCCGGCCACCGCCTGGTGAAACTCGCCGGTGGCCTCGACCGATTTCTGCACCGTTTCGCGGTAACTGACGCGCGGCTTATGAACCCGCACGTTCAGCTTGAAATCACGCAGCAGGCGATGCTTGATCACCTCGAGGTGCAACTCGCCCATGCCGCTGATCAGCGTCTGGCCGGTTTCCTCGCTCTCTTGGGCGCGGAAGGTCGGATCCTGTCGCTTGAGCATCTCCAGCGCGTCGGACAGCTTCTTGCGTTCGGCTGAACTCTCGGGCTCGATTGCCATCGAAATGACGGTCTCGGGGAAGGCAATCGATTCGAGCAGGATGGGCTCCTTGGCGTCGCACAGTGTGTCGCCCGTCACCGAATGGCGCAAGCCGATGATTCCCACGATGTCGCCGGCCTCGACGCGTTCGACCTGCTCGCGCCGATCCGCCTGGATATGCCACAACTGGCTGACGTTTTCCTTCTTGTCCGTACGCGGATTGTACGCGCGAGTATTTCCCTTCAGCTCGCCCGAGTAGACCCGCACGTAATGCAGGTCGCCATGCTTGTCGGCCTGGATCTTGAACACCAGCCCGCAAAACGGCTCGTCAGTCGCAGGCTTGCGGGTGAGTTTGAGGTCGGGCTTTTCCGGGTTGGTTCCTTCGACGGGCGGCTTGTCCGCCGGACTCGGGAGGTAGTGAGCTACGGCATCCAGCACCGGCTGCACACCCGCGTGATCGAGCGCCGACCCACACAGCACGGGCACCACCAGGTTGTGAATCGTCGCCGAGCGAATGACCCGGCGGACGAGGTCCTCGGGCACAGCCTCCTCGGCCAACAAAAGTTCGCCCAATTCGTTCGAGTAGTCAAACAGTTGATCGAGCATCTGACCGCGCCACAGCTCCGCTTCGGCGTGCAGTTCCTCGGGAATTTCGCTTTCAACGACCTCCGAGCCTTGGCTCTCTTCGCTGAAGGTGAGCAATTTCATAGCCACCAGGTCAATCACGCCGCGAAAGGCGTTGGGCATATGCGGCGGCCCGACGCCGACCGGGATCTGGATCGCTAGCGGATGCCCTTCCAGACGCTTGCGAATTTCGTCGAAAGTGCCGAAGAAATCGGCCCCTTCCCGGTCCATCTTGTTGATAAAAGCGACGCGCGGGACCTGGTATCGGTCGGCCTGCCGCCATACGGTCTCGCTCTGTGCTTCGACCCCTTCGCGGGCGCTGAACACTACCACGCCACCGTCCAGCACGCGCAGGCTGCGCTCGACTTCGGCCGTGAAATCGACGTGCCCGGGAGTGTCGATCAAGTTCACGACCACATCCTTCCAGCGAAACGTCACGCAGGCCGAGTTGATCGTGATGCCGCGCTCTTGTTCTTCGGGATCGTAATCGGTGACGGTGTTACCGCGGTCGACGTCTCCCATGCGATGCGTGGCGCCGCTGTAGAACAACATGCGCTCGGTGAGCGTCGTCTTGCCGGCATCGATGTGAGCGATGATGCCGATATTGCGAAGCTGGGAGAGTTGTCGCGCCATGGAGTGAGGGCCGTGATGCCGGCAGCCTGTTTTCGAAGTTGCGGGACGAATGTTTGCCGCACAGTTTCGCTTTTCCGGCGGTGTCGCGTCAAATCATCGCGTCAAATCATCGTTGGTTCGAGCGCAAAAATAACGCCGCGCCGGGCCAACGGCCCGCATCGCGGCGAAAGATGGTCTGTCGAATTACCAGGCGAAGTGCGCGAAGGCCTTGTTGGCATCGGCCATGCGGTGGACGTTCTCGCGGCGCGACACGGCGGCCCCTTCGCGATTGAATGCGGCCACGAATTCCTCGGCCAGCTTCTCGTGCATCGGCCGGCCCTTCTTTTCCCGCACGGCCATCAGGATCCAGCGGATGGCCAGCGACTGCTGCCGGTTACGATTCACCTGCATCGGCACCTGATAGGCGGCACCGCCGACGCGCTTCGAGCGGACTTCAACCTCGGGCTTGACGTTGCCGACGGCCTGCGTGAAGACCTCGATCGGCTCGACGTCCTTGATCTTGTCCTTGACGATGTCGAGCGCCTGATAGAACACGCGCTGTCCGGTGCTCTTCTTCCCGTCGTGCATGAGGCAATTGATGAACTTCGACGCCAACAGCGAGCCGTAGCGCGGATCCGGAGCAAGTGTCTTACGGCTGGCAGTGATTCGACCCATGACAAAGAGTCCCGTGACGATTGATCGATTAGTGTTCGGTGATGATTTCCATTCGCCAGCTCGTGCCGGGCGATCAACCAGGGCGTGTTAGCCCTTCTTCGCCCCGTACAAGCTGCGCGACTGCTTGCGGCCGGAGACGCCCAACGTATCCAGCGCGCCGCGGACGACGTGATAGCGTACGCCCGGCAGGTCGCGAACGCGGCCGCCGCGGACCAGCACGATCGAGTGTTCCTGCAGGCTGTGCCCTTCGCCCGGAATGTAGACCGTGACTTCCTTGCTGTTGCTCAAGCGCACGCGAGCGATCTTGCGTAGCGCCGAATTCGGCTTCTTCGGCGTCATCGTCTTCACTTGGAGACACACGCCGCGTTTCTGCGGGCAGCGATCCAAGACCGGCGACTTGCTGAACTTGCGCGGCTTGCGACGCGCCTTCTTTACGAGTTGATTGATCGTTGGCATGCGGATTTCTCTATCGTCCGGCGGTACAGGAAGGGCTGCAGCCGGCAGTCAGTTAAAACGCGTGTACGAAGCCGCCCGACGACGAACCGGACCATTTGCGCCTTACAGGGCAATCCCCGTCCGTTGCGAGCGAACTGCTTAGGCTACCCGATCTGCATGCCCTGTCAAGGCAAACCGTGGGGCTCCGCCTCATCCGTTTTTCTGTAGCCGGCTCAGCAAAGCCGGGGATTATTAGAGCCAGCCCTGGGATCGCCGACCCCCGGCTACAGATTTTCCTACTCTTGTGGACCTTCCTCGGCGGCACCACCGCCACCACCCAACAAGGCATCCAAGCTGCTCGCCGGAGCACTGCTTGCCGGCGTGCTGGGGGCCGACGCGCTCGCACCGTCCTTGCGGGCACCATCGGCGGCCGTGCCATTTCCTTCGTCGCCCCCTTCCAGCAGCGGGAAGCTGCGGGTGAGGATGCGATCCTTTTCGGCCGCCAGGGCTTCGAGCGCCTCGGGCCGAATGCGGACCTCCGATTCTTGATACGTATGGAAACCGGTACCGGCCGGCACCAGGTGCCCGAGGATCACATTCTCCTTCAAGCCCACCAGGCGGTCGACCTTGCCGGCCAGGGCCGCCTCGGTCAGTACCTTGGTGGTTTCCTGGAAGCTGGCGGCCGAGATGAAGCTGGCGCTTTGCACGGCGGCCTTCGTGATGCCCAGGAGTTGCGTGCTGGCCGTGGCCGGCTTGGGACGGCTTCCCTTGGCCGGATCACCGCCGAGCGCTTCGATCTGAGCGTTCACTTGTTCCAAGGCATCCTTGGGCACGATCGAGCCGGGCGCGAAGTCGCTATCCCCCTTCTCCGAGATCTTTACACAGCCGGTGAGGTTCTGGTTCACGGCGCGAAACTCGAAGCGGTCCATGACGCTGCCAGGCAGCAAGCCGGTGTCACCGACGCTTTCGATGCGCACCTTGCGGAGCATCTGGGCGACGATGATTTCGATGTGCTTGTCATCGATATCTACGCGCTGGCTGCGATAGACGTTCTGAATCTCGCGCACCAGGTAGTGCTGTACGGCTTCTTCGCCCGAAATCCGCAAGATGTCGTGCGGCACGAGCGGTCCGTCGACGAGCGCTTCGCCGGCCCGCACGAAGTCGCCGGCGTGTACCCGCAAGTGCTTGCCGTGCGACACCAGGTGCTCGCGTTCAATGCCCGTCTCGCTGCGGACGATGATGGTGCGTTTACCGCGCCGCTTCTCGCCCAACAGCTCGACCGTGCCGTCGACCTCGGCGATGACGGCCGGATCCTTCGGCTTGCGCGCTTCGAAGATTTCCGTGACGCGCGGCAGACCACCCGTGATGTCCTGCGTACCGGAGACTTCGCGTGGCGTCTTGGCCAACAACGTACCGGCCGAGATCTGATCCCCTTCGTTGACTTCGATGTGGGCCTTCTCGGGCAGATAATAAAAGTCGAGGATCTTGCCGCTTGCGTCTTCGAGCACGACCTGCGGGTGCAAGTCTCCCTTGTGCTCCATGATCATCTTGCGCTGGTGGCCGCTCGGATCGCGCTCGACACGCATCGTTTCGCCTTCGATGACGTCCTCGTAGCGGACCTTGCCGCCGACCTCGGCCAAAATCGGAATACTGTGCGGGTCCCATTGGCACAACACAGCGCCCGCCTGCACTTCCTGATTGTCCTCGACCAGCAGGTTGGCGCCGGCGGGAATCTCGTATTTCTCCAGTTCACGCCCCTTGGGGTCCAACAGCGAGATTTCGCCGTTTCGCGTGAGCACGACCTGTTGCCCTTCGTCGTTACGCACGACCTTCAATCGCGTGAACTTGGCGATACCTTGCTTCTTTGCGCGGATTTCGCTTTCTTCCACCGCGCGGGCCGCGGTGCCACCGATGTGGAACGTACGCATGGTCAACTGCGTACCCGGCTCGCCGATGCTTTGCGCGGCGATGATGCCGACGGCCATGCCCTCTTCGACCAACGTACTGGTCGACAGATCCATGCCGTAGCACAGCCGGCAGACGCCGAGCGACGCGTCGCACGTCATCGGGCTGCGGACCTGGATCTTCTCCAGGCCCAGCTCTTCGATGCGGCGGGCGATCTCGCCGGTGATCAACTCGTCTTCTCGCACCAGGACTTCGTCCGTGATCGGGTTGACGATGTTCGCCCGGCTGACGCGGCCGCGAATCGAGTCTGCCAATCGCACTTCGACTTTCTCGCCGCGATAAATCACACCCTTGGTGATGCCCTGCGTCGTGCCGCAGTCTTCCATCGTGATCACGACGTTCTGCGCCACGTCGGCCAGCTTGCGGGTCAAGTAACCGCTGTCGGCCGTCTTTAGTGCGGTGTCGGCCAAACCCTTGCGGGCACCGTGCGTCGAGCTGAAGTATTCGAGCACGGACAGGCCTTCGCGGAAGTTCGCCTTGATCGGCGTCTCGATGATCTGGCCCGACGGCTTGGCCATCAAACCACGCATGCCCGCCAACTGACGAATCTGCTCGACACCACCGCGGGCACCGGAGTGGGCCATCAGGTAAATCGGGTTCACGTAACCCGGCGCACGATGGTCGTTTTCCAACTCGGCCATCATTTCCGTGGTGATGCGTTCGCGAGCGTGCGTCCAGGCGTCGAGCACCTGGTTGTAACGCTCGACCTCGGTAATGACGCCGCGTTGATACAGCTTCTGGAACTTGAGCACCGTCTTCTCCGCGTCGCCGATGATGCGCGACTTGGTCGGCGGTGTAATCAAATCGTCGGTGGCGAACGACAGACCGCTCTTGGTGCTGGAACGGAAACCCGTCCGGTTCATGTCATCGAGCAAGTCGATCGTCGCGCGGCGTCCCAGGATGGCGTAGCAGTCCGAAATGACTTTCGCCAATTCGCTGGAACGCATGGGAATGTTGTAGAAGAACATGCCGTCCGGCAGCACGTCATTGAACATGACGCGGCCGACCGTGGTCTCGATCAGCGCGCCGGGCTGGCTATCCTGGTCACCTTCGGTTTTCAGACGACGCGACGGCGGCAGCTTGACCTTGATGCGGGCGTGCGTATCGACCTTGCCCAGTGAGTAGGCCAGATGCACTTCGGCGAACGAGCTGAAGCTCATGCCGTCGCCTTTGCACTCCGGCAACGACATGGTCATGTAGTAGCAACCCATCACCACGTCTTGCGACGGGCTGATGATCGGCGCGCCGTTGGCCGGGCTGAAGATGTTGTTCGTCGACATCATCAGCGTGTGGGCCTCGACCTGGGCCTCGATCGACAGCGGCAAGTGCACGGCCATCTGGTCGCCGTCGAAGTCGGCGTTGAAGCCGCGGCAGACGAGCGGGTGCAACTTGATGGCATTCCCTTCGACCAGCGTCGGCTCGAAGGCTTGAATGCCGATGCGGTGCAGCGTCGGAGCGCGATTCAACAGGACCGGGTGATTGCGGATCACCTCTTCGAGGATATCCCACACCTCGTCGTCTTTGCGCTCGAGCATCTTCTTCGCGCTTTTGATCGTGTCGGCGTGGCCCAGCTCCTTCAGGCGGCGAATGATGAACGGCTGGAACAGCTCCAGCGCGATCTTCTTCGGCAGGCCGCACTGGTGCAGACGCAGGCTCGGCCCGACCACGATCACGCTGCGCGCCGAGTAGTCAACGCGCTTGCCCAGCAGGTTCTCGCGGAAGCGCCCCTGCTTGCCCTTGATCATGTCGGTGAGCGACTTGAGTGGACGATTGCTCGATCCCAGTACCGGCCGCTTGCAGCGATTGTTGTCGAACAGCGCGTCGACCGATTGCTGCAGCATGCGCTTTTCGTTGCGGATGATCACTTCCGGCGCATTCAAATCGACCAGCTTCTTGAGCCGGTTGTTGCGGTTGATGATGCGGCGGTACAGATCGTTCAAGTCGCTGGTGGCGAAATTGCCCGAATCCAGCAAAACCAGCGGTCGCAGGTCCGGCGGAATCACCGGAATGACGTCCAGGATCATCCACTCGGGCTTGTTGTCGCTGTCGCGGATCGATTCGACGATCTTCAGCCGATTGATCAGATCCTTTTGTTTCTGCTTCGAGCCGGTTTCGGCCAGATCCTTGCGCAGGACCTGCGACAAGTTCACCAGGTCGAGCGCCATGAGCAGCTTGCGGACAGCCTCGGCCCCCATGTCGGCGTCGAATGAACCGTCGCCGTAGGTTTCGCGCGCCGTGCGGTACTCCTCTTCGGTAAGCAATTGCTGGCGCTTGAGCGGCGTGTCCTTCGGATCGACGACGACGTAATCCTGGAAGTAGATCACCTTTTCCAGGCTGGTGGTCTTCATATCGAGCAGGTTGCCCAACCGGCTCGGCATGGCCTTGAAGAACCAGATGTGCGCGACCGGCGCGGCCAGCTCGATATGACCCATCCGCTTGCGGCGGACGCGACTGTGCGTGACTTTGACGCCGCAGCGATCGCAGATCATCCCCTTGTATTTCATACCGCGGTACTTGCCACAGGCGCATTCCCAGTCCTTTTCCGGACCAAAGATGCGCTCGCAGAACAACCCGTCTTTTTCCGGGCGATACGTGCGGTAGTTGATCGTCTCGGGCTTCTTCACCTCGCCGAACGACCAGCTGCGAATATCGTGCGGTCGGGCCAGGCTGATCTTCACCGACGCGTAATCATTAATCCGATCGTAAGAGCTTTCACCAGTGCTCACTTTAAGGGCTCCTTATCGGGTCACCGGACGGTGAATTGAATCTCTGTTCTCTGACAAACCACCGTGCTCTACCAATCATACGGGGAACGGCTAGTGGCACTTTGTTTGTCAGCTTATTGCCAATCGTCGCTTCTTGCCGGGCTGGCGGGTCCCCATCGAAGGTTCCGCCGGCGAGCAATTACACGCGCCGCTTCTCCAACTGCATGTTCAAACCAAGACCGCGAATCTCGTTCGTCAAAACGTCAAAACTGGCGGGCGTGCCGGCCTCGAGCGTGTTCTCGCCCTTGACCATCGACTCGTAAATCTTCGTACGCCCTTCGACGTCGTCGCTCTTCACGGTGAGCAGCTCCTGCAGGATGTACGCGGCGCCATAGGCCTCGAGCGCCCACACTTCCATTTCCCCGAACCGCTGACCGCCGAACCGCGCCTTGCCACCCAGCGGTTGCTGCGTGATCAAGGAGTACGGACCGGTCGAACGCGCATGCACCTTGTCGTCGACCAGGTGGTGCAGCTTGAGCATGTAGATGTAGCCCACCGTGGTCTCTTGCTCGAGCGGTTCGCCGGTGCGACCGTCGAACAACTGCGCCTTGCCGTGACGGGGGAGCTTAGCCTCGTCCAGGCAGCCGCGGATGACTTCTTCGGTGGCTCCGTCGAAGACCGGCGTGATGGCCTGGAAGCCAAGCTTCGCACCGGCCCAACCCAGGTGCGTCTCGAGAATCTGCCCCACGTTCATACGGCTGGGCACGCCCAGCGGGTTGAGCAGGATCTGCACCGGGGTTCCATCGGCCAAAAACGGCATGTCTTCGCGGGGGAGAATCTTGGCGATCACCCCCTTATTGCCGTGGCGGCCGGCCATCTTGTCGCCGACCGAGATCACGCGCTTGGCCGCGACATAGACCTTGACCATTTGCAACACGCCGCTGCGCAGCTCGTCGCCGCGCTTCATCGAGTTGAGCTTGCGATCGCGATCGTCGATCGCCGCCTCGACCGCCGGCCACAACGTCTTGTAGGCCTTTTCGACCTCGACCTTGCGCTGCGGGCTGCGGATGTCGTGCCGCTCCAGGCGGAAATTCACGGCCTGCTCGGCCACGAACTTGTGCTCCTGATCGCGCACCAGCGGGTTGCCTTCTTCGTCGGTCAGCTTGCGCTGCAGAATCTTTTCAATCTCTTCGATCATCGCGCCGAAGGTTTCGGCGATCCGGGCGTTGCCCTCGGACTCGACTTCCTTCAAAGCCTTTTCGAACGCCTTGCGTTCATCTTCCGAGAGGCTCAGCCGGCGCGAGAACTTCTGCGTGTCGATCACGATGCCTTCCACGCCCGAGGGCACTTCCAGCGAATCGTTCTTCACGTCTTCGCCGGCGCGACCGAAAATGGCGTGCAGCAATTTCTCTTCCGGCGTGAGCTCGGTCTTCGACTTGGGCGAGACCTTGCCGACCAGGATGTCGCCCGGCCGGACATAAGTGCCGATACGAACGATGCCCCCGTCGTCGAGATTGCGCAGGGCCTTCTCGCTGACGTTGGGGATATCGCGAGTGAATTCCTCGCGGCCGAGCTTGGTTTCGCGAATTTCGATGTCGAATTCTTCGATGTGCAACGAGGTGTAGGTATCATCCTTCACCAGGTCTTCGCTGATGATGATGGCATCCTCGAAGTTGAAACCGTCCCAGGCCATGAAGCCCACCAGCACGTTCCGCCCCAGGGCGAGCTCGCCGCGGAAGGTAGCCGCGCCGTCGGCGATGACATCCCCCTTCTCCACCTTCTGGCCCAGTTCCACGATCGGCTTCTGGTTCTGGCAGGTGCGCTCGTTCAGGCCGACGAACTTACGCATGACGTAGACGTCGGAACCGATCTCGATGCGGTTGGCATCGACGTAGGTGACGGTCCCCTTCTTGCGAGCCCGCACGATCATTCCCGAGTTCACGGCGACGTCGCGCTCCATGCCCGTGGCCACGATCGGCGGTTCGGTCACCAACAGCGGCACGGCTTGCCGCTGCATGTTCGAACCCATCAGCGCGCGGTTGGCGTCGTCGTGCTCCAAGAAGGGGATGAGCCCGGCCGAGACGCCCACCATCTGGCTCGGCGCCACGTCCATGTACTCGATCTTGTCGATCGGCGCTAATTCGAAGTCGGCACGATAACGGGCGATCGTCGTTTCGCCCTGCAATTTCCCTTTTTCGACCGGCGTATCGGCGGGGGCCAGGTAGGCCTCGCTCTCCTGGTCGGCACGCAGCCAGACGACCTCTTCGGTCAGCTTGCCCTTGCTTACCTTGCGATACGGGGTCACGAGGAAGCCATAAGCGTCGACGCCGGCATAGATTCCCAAGCTGGAAATCAAACCGATGTTCGTACCTTCCGGCGTTTCGATCGGGCAGATGCGGCCATAGTGCGAAATGTGTACGTCGCGCACTTCGAAGCCGGCCCGCTTGCGGTTCAAGCCGCCCGGACCGAGGGCCGACAAGCGGCGCTCGTGCGTGAGCATCGACAGCGGGTTGGTCTGGTCGACGACCTGCGACAGCTCGCCGCGGCCGAAGAAATATTCGATGGCCGCGGAAATACTCTTGGGATTGATCAAGCTGCGCGGGGTGAGGTCCTCGACGTCCTTCAGGCTCATGCGCTCCTGAACCGTGCGGCGGAGCTTGAGAAAGCCCTTCCGCAACTCGTCGCAGGCCAATTCGTCGATCGTGCGCAAGCGGCGATTGCCCAGGTGATCGATATCGTCGACCTCGAAACCGGCGTCGTCGGAACGCAAATGCAGCAGGTACTTGATCGCCGCGATCAAGTCCTCGGGCCGCAGCGTCATTTCCGATTCGGGAATCTTCAGCCCCAGCTTGCGATTGATACGGAAGCGGCCGACTTTTCCCAAGCGATAACGGTTCGTGTCGAAGAACTTCTCGAAGAACAACGAGCGGGCTTTCTCCAATTGAGGCGGATTGCCCGGCCGCAAACGCTGATAGATTTTCAACAGCGCTTCTTCGTGGCTGGCCGTGTTATCTTCCTGCAGAGAGTTGAAGATCAGCGTGTCGCGCACGTCGGGCATGACTTCGACCGACGACAGGCCCGAGGTGCAGATCACCTCGGCGGCGTTCTTCGTGATCTTCTGGCCGCTCTCCAGGATGATCTCGCCGGCGCGCTCGCTGGCCGCCGGGTAGACGACGTCGTTGACGGCAATCTTTCCTTCCAGCTTGCCGGCGCTGCGCCCGTCGACGACCGTTTCATTCGTGGTGTCGTAAAAGCAGCGAATGAGCTGCGCGTTCTGGCTGTACTTCGGGTCCATGGCCCGCAACAGCATCATGGCCGAGAACTTGCCGCTCTGATCGATGCGAACGGTGAGGCTGTCCTTCTTGCTGACGTTCAGCTCGATCCAGCTACCACGTTCGGGAATGATGCGGCAACTGTGCAGCTTGCGCTCGTTGCCTTCCATGTCGCTGACGAAATCGACACCGGGGCTGCGGTGCAACTGGCTGACAACCACGCGCTCGGCACCGTTGATGATGAACTCGCCGCCGCCGAGCATGATCGGCATGTCGCCGAGGTATACCTCTTCCTCGATCGGCTGCTCCTTGGTCAGGCGCAGCCAGACCTTGAAGGGTCGGCCATACGTCAAGCGCAACTGCCGGCATTCGTCCGGCTCGTAGCGCGGCTTGCCCAGCTCATAGCGCAGGTATTCCAGGCGCAGCGTCTTGTCGTAGCTTTCGATCGGAAAAATTTCGCGCAGCACACCTTCGAGCCCTTCGTCCTTGCGGGCGTCGGGCGCGGTCTCTAATTGCAGAAACGCCTGGTAGCTACGCGTCTGGATCTCGGTGAGATCGGGAATGCCATGGTGTTCTTGAATGGAGCCGAAGCGACGAACTTCTTGGGGGCGGAGGCGTCGTTCTGCCGATGTGGCCATGTGGAATCGTGCTCCTACATTGTCGTCGAGCGAAACGCGGCAAGTTGCAATCGGAATGCGGTCTGGGTCACACAGCGCGCAGCGCGCCAACCACGCCCGTCAACCCACCAACGGTTCACTCGGAAGGATTGCAGAGGTCAAACTATTGCGGCTCGATCGTCTGGTTCGCGCAGGCAAACTTCCCAATCGAGCACGCTCCCATGATCGCAAGGGTCACATCCGCGAGAACCGCTCTTTCAAGAGTGGTTCTGTCAAGTCTCTGAGTCTCTAGAAGCGCTGTCCTCCAGAATCGCTGTCTCCAGGAGCGCTGTCTCCAGGAGCGCTGCGACACCCGAGGTGAATGCAGCGCCGTCAACGCCAGAGCCGTTACTTGATCGAGACCTTCGCGCCCGCTTCCTCGAGTTCCTTCTTGAGCTTCTCGGCATCTTCCTTGGAAATGCCTTCCTTGACCTTGCTGGGAACTCCTTCGACAAGGTCCTTGGCCTCTTTCAGGCCCAGGCCCGTGGCGGCACGCACCACCTTGATGACGCCGATCTTTTGATCGCCGAATCCTTCCAGCACGACGTCGAATTCGGTCTTCTCGGCCGCGGCTGCCGCGCCGCCGGCGCCACCATCGGCCGGGCCCGCCATGACAACGGCGCCACCCGCGGCCGGCTTGATGCCGTAGTTGTTTTCCAAGTAGTCGCTCAGTTCCTTGGCCTGCTTGAGCGTCAGGCCGACGATCTTGTCCCCAAGGTCTTTCGTCGCCGCCGAGTATTCGATGGTTGCTGCTTCACTCATGGTCGCTTCGATCCTTTCACGCTTGGCGTGCCGGCGGGCTCGCGTCGGAGCTTACGGCTACGCTACTGTTAACGGGCTGTTGGTTTGTGATTCTGGTGTCCGAGAAACGCGTAACTAATTCAGAAGGACCTTGGAAAAGGAATCGCTAGCCGGCTGCGGGCGCCTCGGCTGCTGCCTCTTCTCCTTCTCCCTTCTGCTTGATTTGACTGGCCAAAGCGCCGCCGACGCTGGTCAGTTGGCTGACGAGGTTGGCCCCCGGAGCCAGGATCTGCCCCAGCAAAATGCTGAGCTGTTCCTGCCGGCTGGGCCACTTGCTCACCTGGCGCACCTGGTCGGCCGTCAAGGCCGAGCCATCCATCACGCCCCCCTTGGGCGCGATGGGCGCGAACTGCTTGTCATCGATCAGCTTGATGACGTCTTTGGCCAACGAGACGATGTCCTCACCGCCCCAAATCGCGGCCAGCGAACCTTCCATGCTCTCGAACGCGGCGGCCAGGGGCGTCCCCTCGCTCGCCCGACGAGCCAGGCTGTTCTTGATCATCACCATCTGGATATTCTTGTCGCGCAGCTGCTTGCGCAGCGCGCTATTGTTGTTGGCGCTGATGCCGGTCAGCGACACCAACAACAAGTTCTCGACCCCGTCCCAGCGACGTTTCAGGTCGTCCATTAACAGGTTCTTGACGAATTTGCTCATGATTCTCTTCTAAAGTCGCTGCTGACTTTTAAAGTCGCTGTTCGCTTGTGCCCGTTAGGCGGCGATGCGGATGCCCGGGGTCATCGTGCCGCTGAGGAAAACGCTCTTGATGTAATGGCCTTTGACGCCGGCGGGCTTCATCCCCGTCACCAGGTTGATGAAAGCCTGGATGTTTTCCGTCAATTGCTTGGCGTCGAAGCTGATCTTGCCGACCACCGCGTGCACGATGCCGGTGGCATCATTGCGGAACTCGACCTTGCCAGCCTTGTACTCCTTGACCGTCTTGCCGATTTCCTGCGTCACGGTGCCGGCACGCGGCGAGGGCATCAACCCGCGCGGCCCGAGCACGCGCCCCAGCGGGCCCACCAGCCCCATCATGTCCGGAGCAGCGATGCACACGTCGAACTCGGTCCAGCCGTCCTTGATCTTCTTGGCCAGTTCATCCGTGCCGACTTCGGCGGCGCCGGCTGCTTTGGCCTGCTCGGCCAGGTCTCCCTTGGCGAACACGACCACCCGTAGCGACTTGCCGATTCCGTGTGGCAACACGATCGAACCGCGCACCAGTTGATCGGCCTGCTTGGCGTCGATGCCCAGCCGCATGGCGATTTCGACCGACTGGTCGAACTTCGTCGTGTTGAACTGCTTCAAAATATCGACGGCTTCGCCGACGGTGACGGCCCTATCGCCGGGGGCTTTGGCCATCGCGGCGGCCATGCGTTTCGTGGGTTTAGGCATCGTTTTTCTACGCCAAAATAATGGCTGTTCTTGCTTCTTCGGCCGTGACCAACCGGTGCGGTGACGTCTTTAAAGCGGGAGGGTCTTGATGCGGTACTGACGCGAACGTGTTCCGTTTATCCTTCGACCGTGATGCCCATGCTCCGCGCAGTTCCTTCCACCATGCGCTTGGCATGCTCGACGTCGCGGGCATTCAGGTCGTTCATCTTCAGCTTGACGATCTCTTCGATCTGGGCCGAGGTTACCTTGCCAACCTTTTCCTTGTTCGGCACGCCCGACCCCTTGGCAATCGCCGCGGCTTGCTTGAGCAGGGCCGCTGCCGGAGGGCTCTTGGTGTAGAACTCGAAGCTTCGATCGTTGTAGACCGTGACGACGACGGGGATCGGCATGCCGCCGGCCTCGCGCGTCTTTTCGTTGAACTGCATGACGAACTGCCCCAGGTTCACGCCGAAGCGCCCCAGCGACGTGCCGACCGGCGGCGCCGGGGTTGCCTGCCCGCCAGGAACCTGAAACTTCACCTGTGCCACCATCTGCTTCGCCATGACCCGTCTTACTCACAAAAATGTTGTCGATGATTCCAGCAAGGCCCGACGACGCTGTCGGCCGAATCACGGCCGCTACAGCGTTTCGATCTGCCAGTATTCCAACTCGACCGGCGTCGACCGGCCAAAGATATTGATCATCACGGTCACGCGGCCGTTCTGCTCGTCGATGTGATCGACGTCCCCTTCGAAATTCTCGAAGGTCCCTTCGTTGATCTTCACGCGATCGCCCGGCTTGCAACTGATCTTCAGCTTGGGCTGCTCGTCGGTCTTCTCCTCGGCCTTGGAGACGATTCGCGAAACTTCGTGCGGCAGCATAGGGCTGGGCTTGCCGCCCGAGCCGGTGAAGTCGCCGATGCCCGGCGTCTCGCGCACCAGGAACCACGACTCCTCGTTGATCTCCATGTTCACGACGATATAGCCGGGGTAAAGCTTGCGCTTGACCACCCGTTTTTTGCCGGCCTTGAACTCCGAGACGGTTTCGGTGGGAACGATGATTTCGCCGAAAAAGTCTTGTAGTCCCGCGATCTTGATCCGCCGCTCCAGCGCGTCGCGAATCGAGTCCTCGCGATTGCTCTGCACCTTCAGGATGTACCAATGGCGCTCGCCGGTCGGCTCAGGGAGCGCCTCTTCCAAGGGCGCCGCCGTACCGTCACCGCCGTCGTCTTCCTGGATGGGCCGGGCCGGCGCCGCGGCTTCTTTCGCTGCGGTCTCTTCAGGCACACTCTCAGCGGGTACGCTGTCGCTGACCTGTCCCCCCGAGGCGGGCGCAGGAACAGGCCCGCCAGCGGGCACCTCCAGCGGAGCATCCCCTCCGGCAGCCATCGGTTCATCCAGCGGTTGGTTCATTTCGTCCATCGCGTTTCCGCGCTACACCAAGAGCGGTCGACCCTCGATCGGCACATACGCCGATCGACCCAGCCTTTTTTCAACCCGGCAATACACCCAGCAACTGCAGCAAACCGCGCCACAACAGGTCGTAGCCGAAGAGGATGACGGCCAGGCCGAAGATCGTGAAAATCACGACCAACGTGGCACGAAACATCTCCGTTCGGGACGGCCAGGAAACCTTGTTCATCTCCGCTTCGACAGCGATCAAAAAATCAGCAATTCGCGGGACGTTAACGGCGCGGAACGCCAGCCAAACGCCCCCGAAAACAAGCGCCAGGGGCAGCAAGTACCGGGCGTAGCCGTTGATCGCGTCATAGGTCGCCTTACCTGCCGCGGCACCCCCTTCAGCGGCCTCACCACCCAGCAGCAGGTTCGTGAATGGCAGGACCTTGTCGCTCATGTAATCCAGGAGCGACCAGCCCGCCAGACACACCACCAGCGCCAAAATGATGAACGTCGCTTGTCGCGCGATCCGGCCCTGGCTCCGCTTATAGAAGCCGAGGCTGAACAGATCACGCCACAGCGTGGCGGTCGCGGTATTTCCCTCTTTCATCATGGAACGGCTATCCTAGCGCGATAGTTCCCCACGGGAGAGCTTCGTGCTCCAGTGATGATTTTCCCAATCAGCGAGGCGAACTGCCGCCTCGCCATCACGGCCAACCCGCCTGATTCCGATCCGATCCGAACCAGACGCCTCACTCATTCGCTTGGCAACGGAGGCCGTCCGCGCCTCACCCAGGGAGCACGCGGACCGCATCCATCGCGACTGTCATCCCACGATTGTCATGGCAGGGGCGGCGGGAATCGAACTCGCAACCTCTGGTTTTGGAGACCAGCGCTCTGCCAGTTGAGCTACGCCCCTAGTTTCCGTTATCCCCCAGACACGCGTGATTCCCGTACGCCTTGCGACGACGCAGGAACCGAGCGGTCTCTCGACTTCGTTATTCCAGAATCCGCTACTCCAGGATCTTCGTCACCACGCCCGAACCGACCGTCTTGCCACCTTCGCGGATAGCAAAACGGACGCCGTCATCCATCGCGATCGGGCTGATCAGCTCGATGCTCAGACGAGCGTTGTCGCCAGGCATGCACATTTCGGCGTCGCCCATCAAGTTCGAGCTGCCGGTGACGTCCGTCGTGCGGAAGTAGAACTGCGGACGGTAGCCGCTGAAGAACGGCGTGTGCCGGCCGCCCTCTTCTTTCGAGAGGACGTACACTTCGGCCTCGAACTTGGTATGCGGCGTGATCGAACCGGGCTTGGCCAATACCTGGCCGCGCTCGATGTCGTCGCGCTTGATACCACGCAATAGGCAGCCGACGTTGTCGCCGGCCTGGCCTTGATCGAGGGTCTTATTGAACATTTCCACGCCGGTGACGGTGGTCTTGCGACCCTCCTTCGTCAGACCGACGACTTCGATTTCATCACCGACGTGTACGATGCCGCGCTCGATACGCCCGGTGGCCACGGTACCGCGGCCTTCGATCGAGAACACGTCTTCGACGGCCATCAGGAACGGCTTGTCGATTTCGCGAACCGGTTCGGGAATATAGCTATCCACGGCCGCGAGCAACTCGGCAATGCAGGCGTTGGCCTTCTCGTCCTTCGGATTCTCGTAAGCCGGACGAGCGGCACCGCGGATGATCGGGATCTCATCGCCCGGGAAACCGTAGTGGGTCAGCAGCTCGCGGAGCTCCATTTCGACCAGTTCGAGCAACTCGGGATCGTCGACCAGGTCACACTTGTTCAGGAAGCAAACGAGTGCCGGAACACCGACCTGGCGAGCCAGCAGAATATGCTCGCGGGTTTGCGGCATCGGACCGTCGGCCGCCGACACGACCAGGATCGCTCCGTCCATCTGGGCGGCACCCGTGATCATGTTCTTGATGAAGTCGGCGTGGCCCGGGCAGTCGATGTGGGCATAGTGACGCTTTTCGGTCTCGTATTCCACGTGGCTGACGGCAATGGTCACGGTCTTGGTTTCGTCGCGGACCGTACCACCCTTGGCGATGTCGGCATACGACTTGAAGTTTGCCAACCCCTTGGCCGACTGGACCGCCAGCAGAGCACCGGTCAATGTGGTCTTGCCGTGGTCAATGTGGCCGATGGTGCCGACGTTGACGTGGGGCTTCTTGCGCTCGAAATTCGCTTTAGCCATTGCTGTCCAATCTCCCTTGTTGGGGCTCCCTTATTGAGGGCAAGCTCCGATTCGAAGTTTTGACTACCGTTTGAGTTTGCCTGACTACAAAAATCCGTTGATTCCAAAAGCTGCTGATGGGACTCGGACCCATGACCTCGTCCTTACCAAGGACGCGCTCTACCAGCTGAGCTACAGCAGCCTGCGCCAGCTGCTCGCCTACGCATCCGGCAGACGATTGATTCACTCCAGGCTCTGATGCGCTTCGTGCTCCACTCGGCCTGACCGTTCACCACGACCACTCACCACGTAAGCATTCACCGTTGGCAAAGCGGGTGAAGGGAATCGAACCCTCGTCTTCAGCTTGGAAGGCTATTGCTCTACCATTGAGCTACACCCGCGTGCTCATTCCTCCGCGTGTGGCCAATCCCCTCCCCGTCTTCGCACGCGACGCGAGCAGCGTGCCGTCGATCAAAACGTTCTTGCCAATTTCACTTCCGGCCGCTCGCGCCGGCCGCACAATCTCGCTCTTCGATCCGATGCCGTACGCGCGGTCGTTGGGCAATGGGGGGTACAGGATTCGAACCTGTGAAGGCAATGCCATCAGATTTACAGTCTGACCCCTTTGACCGCTCGGGAAACCCCCCGCCGGTGGTCACAATCCCGCAACGCTCTCACAAGAGGGGCCGATTCGTCCGGTCACCGCCGCAAAACTTCTCGACGAAGCTAGCGGAGGGACTTGAACCCACAACCTGCTGATTACAAATCAGCTGCTCTGCCGATTGAGCTACGCTAGCCAGTGAGACCCGCTACGAAAACCACTAAATATAGTGAACTTCTCTGCGTCTGCAATATCTCGTCTGCAATATCTCCGCCTGCGAAATTGAGCCACGGCGCATGCGGCGTCGACCACGAACGCACGGGGAGCAGCTTACGCAGAAAACAAGGAAGCCGATAAGACCACCACACTCCGCGCGCCACGAAGGCATCCAACGCAACTGCGGAGACTTCCGACGCAACTGGGGAGGCGGGCTTTGGCTACCTTCCTTTCACGCTCGATCCGCTGACTTGCGGAGCCACGAAACACGCCGCGGGCACTTGAGGCACCCACGGCGTGCGGATTGACGACCAATTGTAGCAATTTCCCACCCGGAGTCTAATCCAGGGCGAGAAACACTCCGTTCCGTCGGACTGATTACAGCCCGGGGATCTCGATGCGTTCTTCCTCAGCGGCCCGGCGGAGCTTATCCAAGGCCCGCGCTTCGATCTGGCGAATGCGTTCCTTGGTCACCCCCATTTCGGCCCCAACCTCTTTTAGCGTAAGAGGTTCGTGACCGCGGGAAAGCCCAAAGCGGCTGATGATGATTTTCTGCTCGCGCTCGTCGAGTCGTTCCAGGATCTTGCCGATCTGCCGCTCGCGCAGGCTTTGGGCACTTTCCTGGGCGTACTGATCCGAACGCCCATCCTCGGTCGCCGAGAACATTTCGCTGGTGCTCGTGCGGTACCGGTCACGGTGCTTCAGCTCGTCGGGAATCGTGCGGGCAAAGTTCTTCATGATCGCCCAACTGGCGTACGTGCTGAACTTGTTACCCCGCGCGAAATCAAACTTCTCTACCGCGCGGATCAACGACATATTGCCGTCACTGACCAGCTCGAAGAAGTTGTCCGACGGTCCCACGTGCCGCTTGGCGATCGACACCACCAATCGCAGGTTTGCACGAACGATCTGGTTCTTGGTCGTCACGGCGTCTTCGTAGTAGCGCTCGATCTGATCCATCACGACGCTCCGCGCCCGCTGCGGATCGAGAGTCGACCGCAACTTGCTGGCCCGGTATTTCAAGAAGTTCAACTTGCGGAACAAGTACACTTCCTGCTCGCGGGTCAAAAGCGGTACCTCGTACAGGCTGGCCAGATACGTGGGCAGACCGCTGGGCAGCCGCGGCTTCTTCGGCGGCGGCGTACTTTCGGGCGGAGCACCCAGCACGACCTTTTCCGCGTTCGCCCGCGGAAACAGCGGATTGTCGATATAGTCCAGCGGCAACTCCATGATCCGCAAAGCCCGCATCTCGTGGATGACACGGTAAATGCTGGTCTTCGTACGGCAGTGGGTCTTGGCCAAAGCCTCGACCGAAATGCCGCGGCGGTACTGCTGGTAAATCTTTTTCTTGGTAGCCTCGTCCAACGGCCCGGTCGATTCCGGGAACACCGCCGACTCGGGGTGGTCCTGATCGAACTGCTTGAGCGTGTAACGGATCGTCTCGACGCTGCGCCCCATCCCCTCGGCCAGGCGACGCGTGACCTCGGCAGGGCATCCGCCGGCCTGAGCCAGGCGGCGCGCCTTGGCGATGATCGCCTCGCGCTCTTCCGCGCTTAGCTGGCTGAAGTTGCCGCCGCGCCGCACCCGCTCTTCGTTGCTAGCGACAAAGCGATCGACCGAGCTTTTCAAAAAGCCGACTCGCTTGCGTCCCTGGAACAGGAAACGGCGGCTGACCAGCCCCTGACGGCGCCAGCGCGAGATCGTCTTCGTCGAAACCTTGAAGCGTTTGCTAAGCTCGCTGACCGTCAGCACCGGCTCGTTCGAAGTCTCGGCCGGGACATCGGCAGCGTCCGACACGTCCTCGATAAAGAGCTGCAGATCGTGCTTGGCGTGACGCCCTGACAAACGGACATCAGGCGACGACTCCGGCCGAAAATCGGTCAGCCGGTAAAAGAGGTACTCGTAGGTGTAGGTCCGCTTGGGATCGAGCTCGTCGAGCAGTTTCTCGGCACGGTCGACCTGCGCCAGTTTGCGGTCGCGTGGGGCAAAACGAACTTGTTGATCGCGAAGTTCACGAATGGCAGGGCTGAGATAATCGCTATGCATGGGACCCTTCTTCCTTGTTGCCGTGCCGGCTTTCCCTGCGGTTCCTCCGCCCGACAAAGCAGCTCCTTCTTCTTCACACGGTCGTTCGGCGGGAGCCAGTCGTAGGCTCGCACCGATCAACCGCCAACACTCCTTCGCGATTGGGTCCTCCGAAAGCGTTCATCGCCGGCCGCATGGGCCGCTACCGACTCAGGCCAAATGACCCCTTGTCGGCCGTTTGAACCCAATCATTTAATAGTCCTACGTAACAAAGTGTCCAGTGGACCAGGAAAAGTTCGCGATTCCGCGCGGAATCTTTCGTCTCTCCCCCAAAGATATGGAATTTTTCGACTGACCTCGCCTGAGCATAAGTCGTGCCGGTGAGCGGCATTCCGAAGACGATCGATCGTAGCGCTAACCAATCGGACCGAATGGCCCGCGAAATCCGGGCTGAAAGCGTTCGTGGGCACTACGCAAGCGGCTAACCGCTCGCAAGGGGTAGGTCCAAAGAAAGAGAAGATTTCGCCAAATTTACGCGCACTGCCTGGCTTCGATGCTAGCACCCGACCACGCGCGTTCACGAGATTTCACCTGAACTAAGGCCGTCTCGCGCGTCGATCTAGCGATTCGTACGGCTGCGCTTCGGGGCCGACACCAATCCGGGAACAGACGAGTGATAAGCCACCGAGTTCACAGAGGGCTCAGAGAAGGGAACGCACTCGCCTTTGCCCGCTCTGTGCTCTCGGAGATCTCTGTGGCTACGACTTCCTGAATCATCATGCAAAAGGATTTGCAAATGTTGGGATACATCCGCCCGACGCGGCTGCTGCCGCTACTTGCTGCGTTGCTCGTCGCACCTGGCGGTCTGTCAGGGGTCCGCGCCGAGGAAATCTCTTTAACCAGCGGTCGGACGCCGGGCGAGACGTCGCACGTCGAGGTGTTGCTCGAGGTTGGTGGCGAGCTGCTCGTCAAGGACGAGAAGGAGCAGAAAGCCCATCCGCTGAAAACAAGCGTCGTCGGCACGATGGTCTACGACGAACGATTGGCCAACGCGGCCACGCCGGCCGCCACACGTGGCGTGCGAAATTACCGCCGTTGCGACGCGGTGATCAAAATCGACAAAGGAAGCACCAAAGCCCGATTGCGCGACGATCGCCGGCTGATGGTTGTCGCCGCCGATGAGCGCACGGCGACGCTTTTCTGCCCCCTGGCGCCGATTTCGCAGGATGAGCTGGATCTGATCCGCGTCCCGGCCTGTAGCCTGATCGTGGAACGACTGCTGCCAGATCGACCGGTTTCGCCCGGCGACCAGTGGCAGCACAGCGAGGACCTGTTAGTCGCACTTTTGAATCTCGACGCAATCAGCCACAGCGAGGTTACCACCACCTTCAAGCAAGTGACCGACTCGGCCGCCCAACTGGAACTGGCCGGCACGGTGAAGGGAGCTATCGAAGGCGCCTCGACGGAGATCGAGCTCAAGGGCCGCTACAAGTTCGATTTGCAGAGCAAACGCGTCACGTGGTTGGCTCTGCTGGTCAAGGAAAAACGTTCGATCGGCAGCATCGCCCCGGGCGTCGACGTCACGGCGCGCCTGCAAATGAAAATCGCCCCGGGCGCGACGAGCGAGGCACTGAGCGACACGGCCTTGGCCACGATCCCGCTCGAGCCATCGGCCGAGCAGGCGTTGCTCGAATACACCTCGGCGGGCGGCAACTTCCAGTTTCTGCACGACCGTGGCTGGCATGTCGTCAGCGAAAAGCCCGACGCCGTCACGCTGCGTCTCATGGAACGGGGCGAGCTGATCGCCCAGTGCAACGCCTCGGGCTTGCCTGTCGTCGAAGCGGGCAAGCGCTTCACCTTGGCCCGTTTTCAAGAGGATGTGCAAAAGTCGCTGGGAGATCACTTCAAGCAATTCGTCTCGGCCGGCGAATCGAAGAACTCGCTCGGCCAGGCTACGTGCCGCGTGATCGCCAATGGCGAGGTGGAATCGCTGCCGATCCAGTGGAATTACTACCTGGTGGCCGACGACCAGGGGCATCAGGCCGTGCTGGCCTTTACGCTGGAGTCGGAATTGGTCGACCGCTTCGGCGAAAGTGACAAGGCCATCTTGTCGACCCTACGGCTCGTGTCGCCGCCGGTCGATACCGCCGCACAGCCGACACCGGCTCCGCCGCGACGATGACCAGCTTACGGCATCGTTCTTACAAGCGCTATAATCAGCGCAGGAGAGCGATCGCATGCTGCGTCGAACTGAGCGCGTTGGGCCGACCGAGTCCTGGATCCTGATTCCCCAGATCGAGCATGCGCATCTGGCCGGCGCCCTGGCCGAGTCGTGGGGCGATTCTTCGCTCGCGGAGTTGCAACCGCGCGAGGAAGTACAGCAGGCGGTCCGCCACCATGACGACGGCTGGGCCGATTGGGATGCCTCGCCGGGCGTTGATCCGGCGGTCGGAAGACCGCTGAGCTTTGTGGAAATGCCGCTGGACGTGTCGATCGACATTTGGCGCCGTTCGATCTTTCTGGCGTGCTCGCGCGGCTACCTGGCCGCCCACATGGTCAGCAACCATTTCACGGAACTCCTGCAACGGGCTTCGCCACGCTGGAGCCACGACCCCGAGCGGTTCCAGACCAGCCGCCAATTCCTGGACGAGCAGTCGGAACATCGCGAAATCTGGCTCGCCAAATGGCAAACGCCAAATCCGGCTGTTCGCACGCGCAAAATGGCGGCCCTGGCCTTGGAATACTTGCAGTTTTTCGACGCGCTCAGTCTTTGGTTCTGCGGCGCCGTCCGCCGCGGACCGCAGTCGTTTGCCACGCCCGAGGGATATGAGGTTACGTTCAATCCCACGGGCCCCCTGCACTTCACGGCCCAGCCCTGGCCCCTCACGGTGGGCCGTATGAGCTGGACCGTAAATGCCCGACGCGTCCCGGTGGGCGTTTACCGCACTCAGGAAGAGCTGGCCTCGACCTTCAGCGAGGCCGTCGAACTCACATTCCAGCTCACGGCCGAGGCGTAGGGGAACGGTGGTCGCGCCACCGGTGTGCACCGGCGGTCGGATCGAGTCGATACGATCGCTACGACCGGCAAGCGCGTCACGCGCCAGGCGAGAACACCCGCGCGACCCTTCGAAGGACCGTTGCGCGACCGAAAACTTCCGCTGACCGCAAACGACTCGCTGAACCTCTCAATCCGACAAAATTGCGCATTTTAGGTATGCGGTATATTTTACTGTTCCCCTGCGACGATTCACTTCCGGCATGGGGGCGACGTGTTACCGCTAAAAGGCCGCAGAAACGGGGAGAGGGACGTGAGCAAGTCGAAACGGGACAACGAGATCACGATTGACCGCCGTGAACGAGGAACGGACCGCCGCAAGAAGGCCGGCCCCGTCGTGGTCGAGCGACGCAAGCTGGAACGCCGCGTCAAGGTAGCCCGCCGGCGGCAGATCGATCCCACTACGTGCGAACGCGACTACACGGACGAGGAAGTCGAGTTCATGAACGCCATGAACGCCTACAAGCGCACCAGCGGCCGCATGTTCCCCACGTGCAGCGAGGTGTTGGAAGTTCTGCGCAACCTCGGCTACGTCAAGCAAGAAGCCGCGGTGGCGTGCCACGCTGATTGATTCGGCGAGAGCGGCAACAACTTGAAACTCTCCGCCTGGGCGGCCTCGACTTGCTGCTAGCAATTCGAGGCCGCCCGCGTTTTGCGCCTGCCATATCTTGGCACGGATGCCAGGTGACCTTGTGCGCCGCCCGGGGTCCCGCTATCCTCCGCCCCGCTTCTCTTGACACAGCGCACATGCGGCCGACTCCCGATTCCGGGACAGTTGCCGCGGTTGCCCTCGGGCGCCACCCAACAGCACAACAGCTTGGGGCGTCACGCCGGGCCCAGCGAGGAGGCGCGATCGGCCGTGAACACACGCTTGCATCTCCGTCGCCAGTTCCACATTGCGCGGTCCTTGCCGACGCTGGCCGCTCTCACCGCGCTGTGCGCCTGTGCCGGTTGTGGCATGGTCGCCAATAACCAGAACGCCCAGGGTGTCCGCCTGTATCAACAGGGGTACTATCCGCAGGCAATCGCGAAATTCCAGCAGGCCACGACCACCGATCCGAAGGACCCCGACTCGTATTACAACCTGGCCGCGACGTATCACCGGTTGGGCAAGGTCAACAATCGCAAGGAAGATCTGCTGCAGGCCGAGAGCCTGTATAACCAGTGCCTGGATCACGATCCGAACCATCGCGATTGCTACCGTGGTCTGGCCGTTTTGCTGGCCGAACAACAGCGCACCGACGAAGCGCAGCGCCTCCTGCAGGGTTGGGCAACCCGCTACCCGACACAAGCCGCGCCCAAGGTGGAACTGGCGCGCCTGGCCGAAGAACTGGGGGACAAGCAAACCGCCAAGAACAACCTGGTCGAGGCACTGGCCATCGATCCGTACGACTCGCGGGCCTTGGCCGCGCTGGGGCGCATTCACGAAGAGGCGGGCAATACGGCCCAAGCGCTGAGCGACTACGAGCGCTCGCTGTGGCACGACCGCTTCCAGCCCGAAGTTGCCGCCCGCGCCGCGGCGTTACGCACGGCGCTGGGTCCTGCCGCTCCGCCGCCTCAGGCCGGCACGAACCGCTTCGCCGCCGGACCGAGCGCACCCTCGGTGATGCGCTAGGCGAGCGACACATCGCATTCCAATTGCGGCCGATCACGGCCCTCGCGCTTGCCGCTCCTTGACCCTCTCCCGGGTAATCCCCTATCCTGCCCTGGTACCTGCCGGCATTGGCACCGGCCGGCCGCGTTATTGGCGGCCACCGATCTCGTGGCGCGGGACCAGGTTCCGCCGCGCGGCGGGACGACGTGCAACGTGGAAGCGCGCTCCAGGCGCCCCACTCTCCTTCCCTATCCGGACGGCAAAGCCCTATGTATCGCGTTGTTGTTCTTGATCCCTTGGCCCAAGAGGGGCTCGATCTGCTGTCGGCGGCCCCGGGCCTCGAGTATGAAGTGCGCACCAAGCTGTCGGGCGATGCCTTGCGCGAGACGCTGGCCGCCTTCGACGGTGCCATCGTCCGAAGCGGCGTGAAGATCACGGCCGAGTCTCTGGCCGGCAACAAACGCCTGAAGGCCATCGTCCGTGCCGGTGTCGGCACCGACAACATCGACAAGGCTGCCGCGACGCGGCTGGGCATCGTCGTCATGAACACGCCGGCCGGCAATACCCTCAGCACGGCCGAGCACACGGTCGCCATGATGCTGGCCCTGTCGCGGAACATTGCCCCCGCGTATCAGAGCCTCATCGAGGGACGCTGGGAGCGCAACCTGTACATGGGAACGCAACTGGCCGGCAAAGCCCTGGGCATTGTTGGGCTGGGGCGCATCGGCCAGGCCGTGGCCGCCCGCGCGAAGGCGCTCGAAATGCGGCTCTTCGGCTACGACCCCTTCTTGTCGAAAGATCGTGCGCAGGAGCTGGGTATCGAGATCTGCTCGACCGTGCCCGACATGTTGCCCCACGTCGACTACCTGACCGTCCACACGCCGCTGACGGAAGAGACGCGCGGCCTGATCAGCGCGAAAGACCTGCCGAAGTTGAAGCGGGGCGTGCGTTTGATCAACTGCGCGCGGGGCGGCATCTATGACGAGGCGGCGCTTGTCGAAGGGCTACAGTCGGGACAGATTGCCGGCGTCGCCCTGGACGTGTTCGCCGAAGAGCCGTGTACGAAAAGTCCGCTCTTCGGCATGAAGGGGGTACTGGCCACGCCCCACCTGGGCGCAAGCACGGAAGAAGCACAAACCAACGTCGCCGCCGAAGGCGCGACCCTGCTCATCGATTTCCTGACCACCGGCGCCGTAAAGCACGCGGTCAACATGATCTCGCTCGATCCCAAGAAGTTCGCCGCGCTCAAGGGCGAATTGGGGGTCGCATACCGCCTGGGCCGTTTGCTGGCGCAACTCGATCGGGCGCCCGCCAAGGCCTGCCGGTTGCTGTATCGCGGGGAAGTCGCCAACAAAGAGACCAAATTGCTCACCGCCACATTCGCTGCCGGACTCCTGCAACAAGCCATGGAATCTGAAGTTAACATGGTCAATGCCGAGGTCCTGCTGCGCGAGCGCGGCATTGAACTGGTCGAGCAATCGCGCGCCGACATGGGGGCGTTCAGCTCCATGATCCTCGCCGAACTGGTCACCGAAGCCCGCACTTACAAGGCGGCCGGCGCCCTATTAGGGCACGATATGGCGCGCCTGGTGCAATTGGGCGATTACCGGCTGGAAGCCTATCTCGACGGCTGCTTGATGATCTTCACCCATCGCGACGTCCCGGGAATCATCGGGCATGTGGGCACGATTTTCGGCAAGCACAAAGTCAACATCGCCCAAATGTCGGTCGGGCGGGGAGGACACGCGCCGGGCGGCGAGGCGATCGGCGTCTTGAATCTGGATAACATGCCGCCCGTCGAGGCAGTCAATGACGTGCTCGCCTGGCCCGACGTCCTCAGCGCTACCGTCATTCGCCTGCCGGAAGCCGGTGAGATGCCGGCCTGGCTGAGTGGCTGAGTCTGGCAAGGCCAAACGCCGGCCCGGCCACCCCCTTCATTGGCATTCTTGGCAGCACGCCGTTAAGATCGCTCAGGTTCGCCGGGCACGAAATCCGTGACCCCGAGACAAGTTTCGTTAAAGGCCTGGTCCGATTGCCAGGCCACGCGAGGTTAAGCGATTCCCTCGATCACCGCTGAAATCATCATCATCCTGACGCTGATTCTGGCGAACGGATTCTTCGCGGCCGCCGAGATCGCCATCGTTGCGGCCCGCCGCGGCCGCCTGCAAAAGCAGGCCGAGGAAGGGGATCGCGCAGCCCGCGCGGCTCTCGAGCTTTCGAACAATCCGAATCGATTCCTCTCGACCGTGCAGGTCGGTATCACGCTCATCGGTACGTTTGCGGCCGCATTCGGCGGAGCGCGGCTGGCGAGTTTTCTCGGCGAGCGGCTGGCCGAGTCGCCGGTGGCGTGGATTGCCCGAAACGCCCCGGCCGTGGCCCTGACGGTCGTCGTTCTGGCGATCAGCTTTGCCTCGCTCATCCTGGGCGAACTCGTACCTAAGCGGCTCGCCCTGCGCCGCGCCGAAGGTCTGGCGCGGGTGGTCGCTCGCCCCATGTTGTTTTTGTCGCAGGTGGCGCGCCCGGCCGTCTGGTTTTTGGGAATCACGACCGATGCCGCGCTCTTTTTGCTCGGCATGCCCAAGCAGGAAGACTCGGCCGTCAGCGTCGAGGATATCCAGCATCTACTGAAGATGGGGCGTGAGCACGGCGTGCTCGACCCGGCCGAGCAAAAGGTGGCGATGGAGGCTCTGCGGCTCGGCGATCGCTCGGTGCGCGACATCATGCGGCCGCGCACCGATCTCGACGCGCTGGACGTCGAAACGCCGGCCAATGAGATCATCGGCGCGGTGGCGATGGCGGGCTTTTCGCGCTTGCCGGTGTACGAGCGCGATCTGGATCACATCATCGGCTACGTCCATATCAAGGACCTGCTGCGCGAACTGTACCTGCACACCGAAATCAACCTGCGGAAGATGCTCCATCCCCCGCTGTTCGTGCCCGAGACTCTGCCCCTGGACCGGTTGCTCGACTTGTTTCAGAAAAAGCGGACCCAATTGGCGATCGTGCTGGACGAATTCGGCGGCACACAGGGGATGGTGACGCTCGAGGACGTCTTCGAAGAGCTTGTCGGCGAGATTCACGACGAGCATCGCCGCGACAAGGAACAGGAAATCGTAAAGCGCGACGAGCATAGCTGGCTCGTCGACGGCAGCGTCAGCATCGACGACCTGGCCGAAGCCATCGGGCTGAAGCAGGTCGAATCGCCGGCCACCCGACGTTTCAGTACCGTGGCGGGCCTGGTGCTGCGTCAGTTAGGGCGCATTCCCGAGATTGGCGCCCGCACCGCCTTTGACGGCGTCGAGTTGGAGGTCGTCGACATGGACGGCCAGCGGATCGATCGGGTGCTCGTGACGGTGCCGCCTGCCGCCAACGGCACCGCCGGCGCGATCTGAACCGGGGCGTTCGCCCAAGCGCCGGCATTTCCCGCACAACCGGCACGGATCGCCAAAGCACGTGAATTTTAAGCTACCGCGGCGCCACTTTCTTTTACCTACGCAGCGCAGCTTGACGATATATCGCTCGGGTGCCAGCAGCGACCGCTTCTGCGACGTATGTTTTGCCGGCGCCTGATATCGAACACGGCTTTCAATCTGAGGAACGAGAAATGGCGGACGGGCCCTTGGCGGATCGTGTGAGCTCGGTACTGGAACGAAGTCCTTACTTGCCACGTCGCAATCTGCGTTACGAAGCCGCCGAAGGCCGCGTGGTGTTGCGAGGCACGGTCCACTCCTACTACCAGAAGCAGATGGCCCAAGAGATGCTCAAGGCCGTGGACGGAGTCCGCGAGATCGAGAACCAGCTGGAAGTTTGCTGGTCGTAAGCCAGCGCGGCACCGCGCTTCGTTCTACGGCAAGAAGCGCCGCCGCACGAACTCGCGATCGATCGTGCCCTCGGCCACTGCCGTCTCGTGCTGCTCGTAATCGTCGCTGAAGAGCGCGTCGATCATGCACTGCGTTTCGTTCGTGGCGTGTTGCAATCGCGAGATCCAAAGCGGCCGCAATAGCCCGGTCGAATCGAAGATCTCGGGCTGAAAGCACAGGACGATCCCGGCCGCGATTTCGCCATTCAAATCGGCATTAGGGCTGGGCCGATCGAAGGCCGTGGCAAAGCTCGCCCGCAGCGAGGCAAACATCAGCGACCAGGCCTGCGGGCCTTCGTCACGGAAATCATCGGCAAAATCGCGGGCGCGCTCGGCATTGGACCCGAACTCGCATACGTCGTGCGTCATGCTGATGAAGCCGACCAGCAGATCCGACCAACATTCCGCGCGGCGCCGCAATCGATCAAGACGCTGAGCTGTTGCCGCATCGATCAGCGGGCTATTGACGAGCATCGACATCGCCCGATTCTGCGCTTCGTGCTGCCCCAGCAGGACCGTACGAGCGACGGATCCGGCATCCTCCCCGGTCTGTCGATCATGGGCCGTGATGACGCCGCCCCAGACCCGCGCCAGCACATCGCCCGTGACGATTTCTTCCAGCATCCCGATGCTAGCCCGCAATTCTTCGATCGTGTGCCCCTCGACGGGGATTTCGGTCAAACGTTTGAGCATTCGCCCCCAGCGGTCAAGGCGGCACTTCGAGCCCGACCAATAGCGCTCCAGGCAAGGCGCCGGAAGAGGCGCCGCGTCGTTCATCACCAGGTGGCCATGCTGAGCGGCCAGTGAGGCTAGTTCCACAAGATCGCGTGCTTGCATGCGACAGGCCGATGGATGGCAGGGCGGCGGGCGAAAATGGAGGGGCCCGGATCGTTACCGAGGAAGCGCCGGCGTCCGAACGGGCGAGAGAGCCTGAGGGGACCAAGGCTCTCTCGCCACGCTCGAAGCGGGATCTTCTCGTCAAAACGTCCTTAGGCAAAGCTGGTGCCGCGCGGGAGGCCGAACCATCGTCACGGCGAGAACCGTCGTACAAGTCTCATTCGAGCAGAGACTTACAGCCAACACGGTATTGGCGGCCTCGCCCCAGTCAGGCCGCTCTTGTTGCAGTTTAGCCACATCAAGCGTGGCTAAATGCCCACAGCCAGTACGATGCGCAGACCGAGCGATCGGAGTCGCAACCGAAAGGGCCTCGATAAAGTCAGGCCTGCAGGCCGCTCGACGAGTTCGGCGGCGCGAGTCAAAAAAAGGTCAGCGTTCGACCTTCAGCGGCACAAGGACCTTGACCTGTGGCACCAGTGGGGGAACCGAGCTATTGCAGATCGAGGAATCGTCCTCGCCACGCCCCGCCCCTTTGAAGCCGAAAGCATCGACGTAGATGTGATCCCCGTTTTCGACCAGTCGCGGGATCACGATGAAGACCACGCGGCCACTTTGGCACAGCACGTTCTGACCTCTCGGTCCGTGATTGGAGCTGCGGTCCGAAGCCTCGTCGGCTGCGTCGGCCATGATGGCAAAATACTCGCGACAGTGGCCCCGCGTTGGCACATACCGATCGTTCTCGATGTGGCCGGGGTGATAGCCAAAGCTTCCGCCCATGACACGATGCCAGTATTGCAAAGCCGCGGGGTTCGCTGCTTGCAATTCCTGCGGAGTGGGGACACGAAAATCACGCTGCTTGGCCAAAGGAGATTCGGGGCAGACAAGCATCGACGGGCTCGTGAGCAGCCCCGCCTGCAACAACATCGGCGCGTAACTCCCCGCGGCGGCCATATTGCCGGTAGCGGGAATAAAGGGCAGATGGCCGTGAATGTTGCTGTATTGCGTCATCGCGACGCCCAGCAACCGCAGCTTGTTCTGGCAGGTCGCCAGGCGGGCGCCATGACGACTGTTTTGAATCGCTGGGAAAACCAGCATCGAGGCGACAAAGAAAATGCCCGCCGCGATCATGTAATCCGGCGCCTTCCAGGCACCGGTGCTAGCCGCGGCTTGCCCGGCGGAATTCCAGCCGGCGTGGGCCTTGACGAACTGAAACGTACGGGCTCCCAACCCGGGCGGCGGAGCCAGTTCGTCTTCCTCGTCCTCTTCCGAGGCGGCGTCGTCGAGAGCACGCAGAGAGGCTCGGAGCTTTTCCAGCTCGATTCGCAACTCGGGATCAATGGCCAGGGATGCCTCGACCGAGGCTTGTTCCGACGGTTCCAGCGCTCCCAGCAAGTAACCCAGCAGTTGCTCGCGCATCGCCGTCAGCGATCTCCGCTTGGTTGGGCGCTCTTCCACGCCTCATTCAGCTTCGTGATCGCGGTGTGCAAGCGGCTTTTCACCGTGCCCACCGGCACTTTCAAGACCTCGGCGGCCTCCCGGTACTTCAGTCCCTGGTAATAGACCAAAGTAATCGCGCCCTTCAAGGCGTCGGGCAAAGCTCCGACCGAATCTCGAATCCAGCGCCGACGCTCCTCCGCGTCGGCCTCCTTGGCTGGCCCGGCCTCGCGGCTGACCAGCAATTCGGAAAGCGAGCCCAGGTCTTCTTCCGATTCGCCCTTTTGGCGGCGGTCCAGGCTCACCATCCGGTGTCTTTTGTTTCTACGTTGCGCATCAATGGCTTGGTTCGTGGCAATCGTGTAGAGCCAGGGGCGAAATTTCCGCCCCGCCTCGAATTGCCCGCATTTCAAGTGGACCTGCAAAAATGTACCTTGAAATGCATCCTCGGCCATGGCGGCGTCACCCAGGTAACGACGCAAATAGCTGTAAAGCTCCCGCTCGTAGCGGTGAACAAGGATCCCAAATACCCGAGGATCCCCGTCCGAGCAATAGCGGTCCAACAGGTCCTCGTCGCTCCATTGCGACAGGACCGAAGGAGCCGTCGTCGCTCGCTTGCTGATCTGCTTTTCGGAAGTGATTGTTTTACTCATGACTCTGCCGTGATATGCGGAACGCCCTAACCTGAGCGTCCCAAAGGGTTATTCTACCAAAACTGTTGGTTGCGCGAGATTTACGGATTCTTGTCGTTTTTTTCGCTCGAATGCCAAATCGGCATGACCGTGACCTTGCCGCTCCTGACGCCCGTATAACCGCAAACGATGTGCCCCAAGCCGCGCGAATCCGCTCGCCAAGATCCTGCTGCCAAGCGAATTTACCGCAAATCATTCCAAATAAAGGCGTTATGGTTTATCGCTTTGAGCACAGCGGGCGTGTCGCTAGCGACTCTACCGACGAAACCGCTTTTCAAGAGTTACAACGCTCAAGCCCGGCGACTGTATGATTCTGCAACACCCAGCGGAGTGCGATTTCGAGTGCCTGCCATTCTGGCGACCGGAAGAGAATCAGTGATCTTAATGCCCTCTATCAAAGAAGTTATGGCGAATCAAAAGACCAGTGACCGCGCTGAAAATGCGAAGCGCGCGCAGCGAATCTTGTCTGGGTGGTGAATCCAAGAGTCAATCTGACGACAGAGCTTGGACACTTTTTTTGCGCCCTATACGGTCGGTAAGGAAATTGGTCAGTCACGCAAGCTACGGTTCATGAAATGCCGTATCTTCCGTTCATGCGGTCCGCGAATCCCCTGGCAAGGAGCCTGCTTACGCCCATGTACACTTCCGTGCGCAAACTGCCTGTTCTTATGCTCCTCGTGATTGCCGTCATTGGGCCGGCGATGGCCTGCGCACAAACAGGGTCGGATACGGATATGTCCAAAAGCTACTCACAGGCACGCGACTTCCTCAAAGAGCACACAGCGATCGTGGAACTCGAAGGAAAGGACCAGCAACGTGTACTGCTCTGCCCGGAATACCAGGGCCGGGTCATGACCTCCAGCTTGGCTGGCAGCGAAGGAGCGAGCCTGGGCTGGATCAATTACGACTTCATCAAGTCCGGCAAGCAGGATGCCGCGTTTAACAACTACGGGGGCGAAGACCGTTTCTGGCTGGGCCCCGAAGGTGGCCAGTACGCTCTGTGGTTTAAGCTCGAGGAAAAGCAACTCGTTAAGAACTGGTTCACACCTCCCGAGCTGAACACGGGCGCGTTCCGTGTGGTTGCTCACGACAAGTCAAGCTGCCGCATGACCCGACGCGTGCGCGTGACGAATGCCTCTGAACTCACGTTTGATCTCGAGGTACAGCGTGATGCCCGGCTGCTGGATGCTAGACAATTCGAGGAGCTCTTCGGCAAGCCAGCCGCCGACGCGCTAGGTGCCCACGGAGCGAATCCAGCACTTCCCCTCGTCGGCTTCGAAACGGTCAATACCGCCACCAACGTGGGCCCGATTGCCTGGGATATGACGCAAGGCATGGTGTCGATCTGGACCCTGGGACAATTCGCCGCCGGCGAACGAACCGTGATCATCGTGCCCTACAAACAGGGCAATGAGCAGGAGCTGGGACCTGCCGTAGAGTCCGGTTACTTCGGGCCGGTACCGTCCGAGCGATTGAAGGTGATTCCGACGGCGATACTGTTCCGCGCCGATGGAAAATTCCGTGCCAAGCTGGGCGTCTCGCAGAAGCGCGCCCTGCCGATAGCCGGCTCACTCGACCTCGACTCCGGCATACTCACGCTGGTTCACTTCACGATGCCGGCGAAACCGGCCGAACACTTCTACGTCAACAACACCTGGGCGATCCGCCAGAAAAACGCTTACGCCGGCGACGTCTTCAACACCTACAACGACGGGCCGGCGGAGCCGGGCGCCAAGGCGCTCGGCGGCTTCTATGAATTGGAAACGCTGTCCCCCACGCGTCCGCTTGCGCCCAAGGAGACGATCGCGCACACCCATCGCACCTTCCACATCAAGGCCGACGGCGACCGCCTGGAACGCCTCGTCAAAGCGACGCTGAACGTCGAGTTGGCCGACTTGAAGAAGTTCCTTGCCGCGCCGTGATCTGATTTAGGGCCCACACAACGCCGCGGGCGGCCAGTCGGCGCGCTGGTCGCACCGGCGAACGCGCCGCCGACAACAGGATCGAACAATGCTCTCTCGCGTGCTCGAGCCCGAGGTGATGGATACGCCGCAGGAAGCGCTCGACTACGACTCGATGGATCATACCGCCGTCAACGCGGCGTTCGTCAGTGACATGCTGGCCGTGTTTCCCGAGGCTGTCGACGCCGAAGAAGAACATCTGGCCGTACTGGATATCGGCACCGGTACGGCGCAAATTCCCGTCGAGCTCTGCCGCCACGTTCCGTCGTTCCGCGTTACGGCCATCGATCTGGCCGTGGCAATGCTCAATCTCGGCCGGAACAATGTCGAAGTGGCCGGCTTGAGAGAACATATCCGGCTCGATCGCGTCGATGCCAGGCAATTGCCCTACGCCGACGGCGAATTCGCGGTGGTGATGTCCAATAGCATCGTCCACCACATTCCCGACCCACGCGAGGTCCTGGTCGAGGCCGTCCGCGTGCTTCGCGACGGAGGATTGATTTTCGTTCGCGATCTGCTGCGGCCTGTCGACGACGCCGAAGTCGAGCATCTGGTCGCCACCTATGCCGCCGGAGCGAACGACCATCAGCGACAACTCTTCAATCAGTCGTTGCGGGCAGCGCTCGACCTCGACGAAGCACGGGTCTTGGCCGCGAGCGTTGGCTTGCCGCCCGAGGCTGTCTCACACACCAGTGATCGCCACTGGACACTCGCGGCTCGCAAGGCGTAGCGAGAGGCGTGTAGTTTACGGCGCGTCGTCGGCGACCACGGTTGCCGAAACGGCAATCCCCGCCTCGTCGATTTGCAACTCGATGAGCAGCCTGTCGGCCAAAGCGGTAATTTCCGCGAGGTCGCTCGCGCGGCCGGAATGCTCCGCCGGCTTATCCGCGTCCGAACCGGCCGTGAACAAACGGCGCACCGCGGCCAGGTCGAGGTACGCCAGGTGACTGGGTCTCGCGAGGCGCGGGTTCTCCAGAGCCTGGTAACGGGCGTTTTCGGCCAAAGATTGGGCGCGATCCAAGCGGGCCGTCTCACGAACTGCGTCGCGTGATGTGCCGGCCCAAAAATAGTCGTTGACCAGGGAAAAGGTAGCCGTGCTCCCCTGCCCCATCAGGGCCAGCCCGCCGACCGAGGTAAGCGGCACGCCGTCTTCCTCGGCGGATTCGATGGTCATCGTGGCGCCTTGCCGGTTGTACATCATGATGGCCGCCGTCAGCCCGCCGCGCAGAATCGGCTCGAGCCGCTGGCCCAAGGCCAGCCGATCGTCGGCCAATAAGGAATGCGTATCGAAGCCCACGATCCAGTCGACCTTAGCGGAAGAGGGCGCTTGCGCATTCACGTCTTCCTTGCACGGCACCAGGGCCGCGACTGCGTCACGCCCGCGCTCGGCCACAAGCGCCGACAGCGCTCGCAGCGCCACATGCTTGTGCATGGCCACATTCTGTTCGTCCGCAGACGGTTTCGCATCCGCTCCCTCGCGGAACAAAGTCGCCAGCAGTCGCGGCAGATCGATTCGCCCGGCAAAGGCCGCCACAGCCCCGGCGGGCAGGCGCTCGGCCAGAGTGGGCTGGTTGTCTCGTTCCTGGTCGATTCGCGCAACGGACGGTGCTTCGCGCCGATGCAGGAATCCTTCCACCACGATTTGCTCGCCGATCTGACAACTCAGGGCCAAGTAATCGCTGTCTTCGAAGCAGCTCGACAACCAACTACCGGCGGTTGCTGCCAGATCACCCGACAATCCACGCTGCGCCGCGATCGTGGATTTCCATGCCGGCGGATCGACAAAGGCTCTGACCGCTGCTTGTGGGTTCAGGCGCTCGGTGGCCGCCTGGAAACTCTCGCGCTCGGCGAGGCTGGCGACCTCCTTGTTGCCGGCATGCAGTTCAAGCACCTGGGCGACGAGCTTGTCGCTCGTGGCGACGATCCCCAGTTGATCGATCGTGGTCAGGTACAGCGATGGCTGTTCTCGGCTTGTCTCGATTCGGTAAATCGCGCAAGAACGGTCAGCACCCTTCCAACGCGTGGTTACGACGCGGCGTCCGGCGGCTCGCTCTGCCGCAAGCAGCCGGGCAACGACCTGATCGAGGACCTGGCTTTTTTGACATTCGACGAGCGCCAGCGCCGGACCTGTTGCATCCGGATCTGCGGCGGTTCCAGGCCACACCGCTACGGCCAACCGATGGCCCAGCAGGTCGTGCAAAAGATCGTGCGGCGACAGGCCCGTCTGATCGCGCAATTCGTTGGCCAGTGCGTCGACCGCCGCTTGATTGTCCGTCAAGAACTGCCGGAGCGGCGGAAAGTCTTGTAGCCGCGTACCGAGCGGGCTGTGGCGAAATGTGTCCCAATGCCTGGCCAGGTCAGTGACTTCGACGCAAAGCCCCGCGTCAGCCGGAACAAATCGCGCCAAAGTGACGCCGGTTTCGGCCGCCGGGCAGGCATGAGCCACAAACGCGGCAGTTGCTCCGAAGGCAATTAGCAAACCGAACCCACGCAGCCCCACGAGCGTTGAGCAAGGCATCCTCATTGCGAGATTCCCCGCTCGTCGAGCGCCCGCGCACTGCCAGGCAGGACCCGCAGCAGCGCGGCCACGGATCGGGTCGCGCTCACGGCGACGGGGGCCAGGCTGCCGGTCAAATCTTCATCCAGGATCGTATCGTCCAGCGCCGTCGCATCCGGCGCGGCTTCGCCCACCGCGCCGGCGCCAGGCAAGGAACTCCACACGCCCGCCAGACTTTCGTTCGTGGCATTGATCAACGGTTGATACGTCTGGCGGGCCTGATCTACGAGCGGCAAATGCGCTTCGCCCGCGGTCGCTGCGTCACGATGCTCGATGGCCGCCAGTTGTGCGCCGACCTCGGCCTGATCGGACGGCGCGCGCAGCAACCAGGCAACCGTGGGAATCGCCGCCACGAGCAACGCCGCGGCCATGGCCATGGCCATCGTGCGCCGGCGCAGGGGCGCTCGCCGTGGGGCGGCCCGCCAATCGGCCACCACGCGCAAACCGAGGCCAGGCGGAACCTCGGGGCACGGCAGGGCCGTCACGCCAGCCAGCAACATGGCGTATTCGCGTAAGAGCTTCGCGCAAGCCGGGCACCGCGACGCGTGTTCGCACAGGATCGCGTCAGCCGCCGGCTGCGCACGCTCGTCGATCAAATCGTTCAGCCGAGTTTCAAACTCTTCGCACCGCACGATGATTCTCCGACAAAACCTCGCGAGAGCGCAGCTGCTCGACCAACTCCCGGCGTGCTCGATGCACCCACGTCTTGATCGTGCCCAGCGGGCAGCCCATCGCCTCGGCAATTTCTCCGTAGCTCAGTTCGTGTTCGTGGAACAACACAAAGGCCTGCCGGTACTCCGGCCGAATTCCGCCTAACGCCCGTTCCACTTCCTCCGCCAGGTGCCGCGCCGCCTCCGGCGGCGGAGCGCTGTCCTCGACCCGCTCGACCTCGCTTGCCAGGCGCGGCCGGCGCGCGCGGGCGGCCAAAAGCGTGCGGCAGCGATTGCCGGCAATGGCCAAAAGCCAGGGAGCGAAATCACGTTCGCTGTCCCAGCCTTTCAGGCTGCGGAGCGCCCTGACGAACGATTCCTGCGTCACGTCCTCGGCGTCCTCGCGCTGACCGAGCATGCGGTAGCACAGGGCGAAAACAGGACGCTCGAACCGCGCGACCAGGGCTCCGGCCGCCTGGGCATCTCCGGCAAGGCAGCGGCGGACCAGATCCGTGACTTCGGCAGCCAGCGGATCGCGGTCAGCGGGCATAGCAACTGGCCTTCGCTTGGGGATACCCGGCTCGGTCCGGGCTGGTTTCACCGGATGGGCCAAGAGCCCGCCCGCCGTCGGCTGCGCGGGGCGGAAAGAACGGAATCTCAGCGGCCGCTCGCCCTTAATGTAACCGCTGGGCCGAAAATCCTGCGTCTATTCGTAGATTTCGCGAAAGATCTCTCGCAAATCGCGCGGCGAAACGTCCTCCAGACGCTGCCCACGCCGCTCCAGCTTTTCGTTGAGCTTGATGGCCGTTTCCTGCATCTGCGCGTGTGTGTCCTGCGAACCGCCGAACAGCACGAAATTCTCCCCCCGCGTCAGCCGGGTGTGGCCATCGTCGTTGTCCAGGCCCAGCCCCAGCAGGGCGGCCTTCCGCTCTTTTTTGCGGGCAGCTTTCAAGAGAAGCCTCGTGTTTCTGGCGTCTGTCGGCGTCGGGTACCAAAAAACTATAGGCAGGCTGAACGCGGCGGGTCAAGCTGGGCCGCCCCCCCTGCTATTCTCGGCCAATCGCTAGCCGCGAATCGACTCGCGCACCGCCTGCCGCGCCAGCTTGAACGCATTGGTCAGGACCCGGGCCCGGGCCTCCATTTGTTCGCCCGTAAAGCTGCGGGTGTCGCTCAGCGGCAGACCGGCAATCGCCACCGTCAGCGGTAGCAGATCGAGGAATTCGCGGTAGCGTCGCTTCAGGGCTTCTTCGTCGGTCGACACGGACGGACTCCTTCAAATCGTACCTTGTTTCGGAAAGGCGGCTTGCCGTGACGGGTGCTGGCCGTAGCCGGATTCCGTAATTCGACCTGCGGTGATGTCGCCGTCACTCGCCAGGAACCGCTAGCCGGTCAGGAAGGCAAATACTGCCAGGCCGCACGCACGCCAAAGATTGAAGCTAGTTCGGCGTGGGCGGGCGGGCAAGACAGGGGGACGCAATTGCGGTCGGCCGATCGCCGCCATCTGCGCGCACACCCCTGGCCCTTCATGCTCGGGACGACTGAGAGAATCCGCCTCGAACCGACGGCTTAGCGGCGCTTGAAGAACTTGTTCAAGACGTCGCTGGCCGCCTGGCCGCTGTCACCCGTCGTTTTGGCCGGAATGGGGGGAAGCTTACCCGGCGGGGCTTTGCCGGTCTTCGCATGCGGCGCGGGGACGGGCGGCTGAGGGACGGTCTGGGGCGGAACAAACGGCCCGACCTGCGTCTCGCTCGACTTCAGATCGATTTCCTCGGTCTCGTTGAGCGTGAACCGGCGCGTGTCGTTTTTGGCCTCTTCCTCGGTGGGCTTGATCCAGTCTTCGACGTTGTCGATCGATGGCTGGCCGCCGCTGCTCTCGGCCGTGCGGGCGGCGGCTTCCTTGATGCTTTCGACCTTGGGGCGCTTCTTCGAGGCCACGCCCACATGGACGCAGAATTCGAACTCCAGCGGACCGACCACGAGCTTGTCGCCGCTTTTGAGCTCGCATTCGCCGCGGACGCGCGCACCGTTAACCAGGGTGCCGTTCTTGCTGCCGAAATCGCGCACCGTGGTCAGGCCATCTTCGATGAGAATGGCGCAGTGGTGGCGACTGATCAAATCGCTGCGAGGGCGAAGTTGGCAGTCTTCCGCACGTCCGATGAGAAACTTCGGGCCGGCCACCGGCAATTCCTTGCCGGCGTTGGGGCCCACCAACACCTTCAGTCTAACTTCCATTTCCCGACGAAACTCCGCAGAGGTTGCGCGCAAGCACTAACGAATGAGAGCACGAACCAGAAGGACCTCTGCACAATCACGCCGGAAGAGCGTGCGTCCGAGAGAAAGGCCAGGCGGGACTACTTCGCAATATGGATATGGATGATTGGAAGCAGGCCGACTTGCCAGACCCCACAGAAAAATCACGCCCTCCGTAATACCGTCGTAAATACTTTGCCTGATACTTCGAAAATTTCAAGGGTACGAAGCGCACCTTTGTCCGCAAGCACGATTGCCCCCCGCTGTTGGCACGCTAGATACTATCAGGCGCGCGGCCAAAGGTCAAAAAACGGCCAAAAAATTCATCAGCGGGGCTATTTCGGCGAATCTGCCACCAAATTGGGCCTCTCTAATGAAGGTCCCGGCCGGGTGCCATCACCGCCGCACAAACAATCAAATTAGCGACGGCGGGTCCAGTCCAACTGGCCGTAAATTTCTTCGACCAGCCGCGCCGCCCGTCCTGTTTCCTCGACGCTGAGCCCCTCGGCCCGCCAGCAGACTTCGCACCTCCTACCGAGCCTATCGCGCCACGCGCCTTGGAGGTCGTGCGCCGGCACCACCGTTCCCCCCAAATCGCTTATGCCGAAAAGCTCCGGCGCTGCACGCGATTTCGACAGGAGGACACTACCATGCTGCAAAATGGCGCCCCGTCGGCGGCGCTGCGCACTGCCGGCGATCTTCGATTCACCCAGCAGCACGTCGCCCGCGGCGCGGCGTTGGAAGCACAGGAACGGCTCTTCGTGGGCTGACAACTTGTCGCCGCGCGGACAAATCGTCGCTGCGATGTGCCATTCGCCGAGAACCTCGACGAGCGTCTCGTGCAGCAGCTGGTACAGTTCCTGCGCCAGCGCGGCACGCGGATGCTCGGCGGGTAAGACCAGGCTATAGGTGATCTCGATATCATGGACGATCGCTCCGCCGCCGGTCGCGCGGCGCACTAGAGGGCAATCCCTGCTGGGGGCGTGCTCGTCGCGCTGGGCCGCCGCCTGAAAGTAACCGAGCGACAGAGTTGGCGCTTCCCAGCGATAGAAACGGAGAGTACACGGTCCTCCGGCGGCGACCGAATCCATCAGCGCCGCATCGACCGCCATGTTCCAGTCGCCCGCGGCCGCAGGACTCTCGATCAGTCGCCACGCGTTCATCCGGACACCACTCGCAGAATGCCACGTGAGGAACCGTCATAGTCGGCCCGTTCCCGTACTTCGGTGTCGCTTATCTGCCCTGCGAACTAAGAAGCACTAGCCGGACGTGGTTGATAAGCGTTCGGCCTTCTGTCCGCGGTTGCTCAGTAAGCTCGTCACCGGACCACGATGGCGTCATCAGGTGTGTATGCCCGCCATGAATCGCAAGCTTCGTGAGTTCGGCCTGCAGGCGCTCGATGCCTTCCTTGTCGGCTACTATGGCCAGTTCCTCATCGGTTGGATCATATTCCATTGTTAGAATCATATAGCCCTCGACCGAAGTTTCTGTTCGCTCTAAGACGCGCCCTTTTTGCCGGGCGGCAACTCGTGCGCCGCGTCCGGGGCCACCATGATCGGCTGCCGGGCGGCGCGCACTTCATCGGGGCGGCTGATCGGCGTGGTGTGCGGAGCTTCGTGCAGGAGATCCGCCGGCTCTTCGGTGATGCGGAACAAGGTCTCGGCGAACGCGTCCAGCGTCTCTTTGCTTTCCGTCTCCGTCGGCTCGACCATCAAAGCTTCGCGCACGATCGGCGGGAAATAGACCGTCGGCGCGTGAAAACCGTAATCCAAGAGCCGCTTGGCGATATCCATCGCCGAGATGTCCTTGTCGGCCTTGAGCTTCGCGGCCGAGGCCACGAACTCGTGCATGCAGCGATTGCCCTGCGGCACCGGGAAAATGTGCTTCACCCGAGCCAACAGGTAATTCGCGTTCAATACGGCGTTCTCGCTGACGCGCCGCAGCCCGTCGGGACCGTGCGAGCGGATGTAGCAATAAGCCCGCACCAGGATGCCCACATTGCCGAAAAAGCTACGCACGCGGCCGATCGACTTTGGCCGGTCGCAGTCCAACCGGTAACCGGCCCCGTCGCGCGCGACCAAAGGAACCGGCAGATACGGCGCCAGCGTGCTGGTAACCGCGATGGGACCCGCGCCAGGACCGCCGCTGCCGTGCGGACCGCTGAAGGTCTTGTGACAATTGAAGTGCATCATGTCGGCGCCAAAATCGCCGGGTCGGGTAATGCCCAAGATGGCGTTCATATTCGCGCCGTCGAGGTACAAAAGGCCGCCGGCGCCATGTACCATGTCGGCGATGCGCTTGATGTTCGGCTCGAACATGCCGAGCGTATTGGGATTCGTGATCATGAACACGGCCGTCTCTCGGTCGAGCTTGCGCTCGAGGTCTTCCAGGTCGACAAATCCCTGCGGCGTGCTTTTGACCGTGACGGCCTCGAAGCCGGCTACCGCGGCACTGGCCGGGTTGGTGCCATGGGCGCTGTCGGGCGCCAGGACCTTGGTTCGCTCTTCGCCCCGATCGCGGAAATAGGCGGCCGCCATCAACAACGACGTCAATTCCCCCTGTGCTCCTGCGGCGGGCTGCAACGAAACGGCCGGCAGACCACCGATTTCGCCCAGCATCTGCTGCAATTCGTAAAGCAGCGCCAACATCCCCTGCAGCGTCTCTTCAGGCTGATAGGGGTGCAGGTCGAGCATGCCAGGCAGCGAGGCCAGGCGCTCGTTCCTCTTCGGGTTGTGCTTCATCGTGCACGAACCAAGCGGATAGAAATGCGTGTCGACCGACATGTTCATGGTCGACAGGTTCGTGAAATGCCGCACCACGTCGGGCTCTGCCAATTCGGCCAACGGTGGCGGACCTTGGGCCAATGCCGACGGCGGCACGATCCTGGCCAGGGGCACGTCCGGAACGTCGCTGGCCGGAAAACGCGTGGCGCGCCGGCCCGGCTTGGCCAAATCAAACAAGGGCACGGTCGCACGAGTATTACGCATGGGCGGGTGCCGCCTTTCGATTGCTGCTCTTTATGGATGCGACCAGCGCGTCGATTTCGTGCCGCGTACGCTTTTCGGTGACGGCCACGAGGAAACAGTCAGCCAGCTCTGGATACCACGGCGCGAGCGGTACGCCGGCAAAGATGTCGTTCGCCGCTAATTCCGATAGGAGCGACTCCACTTGCCCGTCACGATCGCGAACCGCGAATTCCTTGAACGTCGGCCCACCAAAAGGCAGCTCCAGCCGCTCCACCGTCGCCAGTCGCTCGCGGGCGTAATGCGCCTTGCGTAGCGAGAGCTCAGCCGCTTCCCGCAGACCTTCGGGCCCAACCAGGGCCAGGTAAACCGTGGCCCGTAGCGCCAACAGGCCTTGATTGGTGCAGATGTTGCTCGTGGCCTTTTCGCGTCGAATGTGCTGTTCACGCGTTTGTAGCGTCAAAACCCAGCAGCGCCGGCCCCGGCGATCGACCGTCTGCCCGGCAATGCGTCCCGGCATGCGCCGCACCAGCCGTTCGCGACAAGCCATGATGCCCAGGTAGGGTCCGCCGAACTGCATGGGAATGCCCAGCGATTGCCCCTCGGCCACAACGATGTCGGCATCATAGTCACCCGGCCGCTTTAACAGGCCCAAGCTGATCGGATCGGCCACGACGATAAACATGGCCCCCTTGTCGTGGGCGATCTGCGCCAGCTTTTCGACTTCTTCCAAACAGCCGAAGAAATTCGGGTGCTGCACCAGCACGCAGGCCGTGTCGTCGCGCACGGCGTCGAACAAATCCTGCGGCGCGATCGCGCCCGTGGTCGTGCCGACGACGGTTTGCTCGACGCCCAGGTTTTGCAGGTACGCCGAAAGCGTTTGCCGATATTCGGGGTGTACGCTGGCGGCGGTGACAACGTGCCCCTGCCGGCCGGTGGCACTCATGCTCATCAGCACAGCTTCGGTCGCGGCCGTGGCGCCGTCGTACAGACTGGCGTTGGCCACTTCCATTCCGGTCAGGCGGCTGATCAGCGTCTGGTACTCGAAAAACGCCTGCAAGTTGCCCTGGCTCGCCTCGGCCTGGTAGGGAGTGTACGAGGTATAGAATTCGGCCCGGCCGGCAATGGCGTCGACGACCGCGGGGACGAAATGGTCGTAGCAGCCGGCGCCAAGAAAGCAGACCTTCTCGCCCGCCGCCACGTTCGCCCGGGCAAGCGCTCCCATGTGCGCGGTCAGCTCGATCTCGGTAAGCGCCGGCGGAATGGCCAGGTCCCGACGCAGCCGCAAATCGGCCGGCACCATGGCAAACAGCTCGTCCATCGAGCTGACGCCGATTGCGGCCAACATGGCCTGATGATCGTCGGGTGTGTTGAGCAAGAAAGGCATGATTCGTGTTGGTGTTGGCTATCGTTTGTTGCCGTTCGTCCGTGGTCGGGTGGTGATTTCGTTCGGCACTGGTGGGCAAGCCACCAGTGGCACCCGCCACGCGAATGTCGAAATTCAAATGCCTAGGAGAATTGCCATAGCGCCCGCGGCAATTTCACCGCGCCGCGGGCCCTTCGACATTTGTCTTTCGACATTCGTCCTTTCCCAATCAGTGCCCCTCTTCGGCGCATTGCTTCTGATAAGCGTTGTAGTCCATCAACTCGCCGAGCGACGTTTCGTCGGTGATTTTGATCTTCGCGATCCAACCCTGGCCGTACGGGTCGCTCGGCAGCGAATCGAGCTCGCCCGGCAGCGAATCGTGCACGGCCACCACCGTGCCATCGACGGGGCTGTACAGGTCGCTTACGGCTTTCACCGACTCGATCTCGCCGAACGACTCGCCCGTCTTAAGCGTACGTCCCACTTTCGGCAGTTCGATGTGTACGAGATCCGTGAGAGCCTCCAGGGCAAAGGCCGAAATGCCGACCGTCGCCACTTTTCCGCCGGACGCATCCGGCTCGATGTGGACCCATTCGTGCGATTTGGAAAACAGCAGGTTCTCGGGCTTCACGTCGGGCTTCCTTTCGTGGTTCGACGATAGAAGGGGAGCGGCACGACGCGCGCCGGCTCGGCGCGGCCGCGGATATCGATGGCAAGTTCCGTGTTGGGGTGCGCGTACTGCGGCTGCACGTAGCCCATCGCGATCGGGACTTCGAGCGTGGGTGAGAACGTGCCGCTGGTGACTTGCCCCACGACCTGGCCGGCGGCGAGGATCGAATATCCTTCGCGCGGCACGCGCTTGCCGGTCATCGTCAGGCCCACGCGATGCAAGCGGCCCGTCTGCTGCTGCAAACGCGCAAGTGCCTCGCTCCCTGAAAACGCCCGGCGGTCGAGGTTCACGGCGAAATCCAGCCCGGCCTGAAACGGGTCGATCGATTCGCTCAGCTCGTGGCCATAGAGGGGCATGCCCGCCTCGAGCCGCAATGTGTCGCGCGCGCCCAGACCCGCGGGCGTGGTGCCGCGATCGACGAGCGATTGCCAGACGCCTTCGACGGCGCGGGCGCCGAGAATCAATTCGTAGCCGTCTTCGCCTGTGTAGCCGGTACGGCTGACGATGCCGCCGTGGCCGGCGATGCGAGTTTCCGCGGCTTGATAGTATTTCAGCGTATTGACCGGCAACTCCACCAGCGGCTGCACGAGCGCGCTGGCGCGCGGCCCTTGCACGGCGATCATCGCCCAATCGAACGTGACGTCGGTAAACAGCACATCCGAAGCGAGCGGCAAGTGCGTCTCGACAAACTGCACGATTTTCGCGCGGTTGCTGGCGTTGACGACCATCAGCCAGTACGAGCCGCCACCGGCGTCGGCCAGGTGGTAGACCAGCACGTCGTCAAGAATGCCGCCCTCTTCGTTCGTAACGAGCGAGTAGCGCACCTGAGCTGGCTTCTGGTCGGTAACCCGACGAGTGACCAGGGAATCGAGAAAACCGGTCGCACCCGGTCCGTCGAAGCGCAGCCGGCCCATGTGCGAGATATCGAACAAGGTGGCCGTCGTGCGTGTGGCGGTGTGCTCGGCCACGATCGACGTGTATTGCACCGGCATCGACCAGCCGGCGAAGTCAACCATCCGCCCTCCGTGCGAGGCGTGCCAATGGAAGAGCGGTGTTTGTGCTAGCGCAGTAGCCATCGAGCTCGCTTCGGTGCGGGCGGTGAAACAATGCAACCTCCGCCGGTGCGACCTAAGCCCGATGGGCGTACGGAAGGCTGCCGAGATGCCAAAGTGCTGTCGCCCGCGGAGCAGAACGCCCGGCGGCACAGCTCTGGCGGTATTGTAGCGGTGCGGGGAATCCTTTCCAGGGTGCGCGGTCGAGAGCACGTGTTTTGCGGGCGATTGTTTACCGTCGCTTCTTCCGCTTCTTATCCTTCGCCTTGCCGCCGCCGGATTTCTTGCCTGCGTATCCGCCGCGGCCTGGTTTGCCGGCGCGGGCTGAGAGGCGCACACTGTCGCGCTTCGGCCGGGCGATCACCGGTCCGCGGTCGTCGCGCGTGACCACGCGCAGATCCAACTCGCGGCGATCGACGTCGACCCGTGCCACCGCCACGCGGATCACATCGCCGAGACGAAAGCTATTGCCCGAGCGCCGGCCTGACAGGCTGTGGGTGCGCCGGTCGAAGCTGTAAAAATCGTCGGCCAGGCTCGAGACGTGGATCATCCCCTCGGCCGGCAGTGCGATCCCTTGGGCGAACAGCCCGTACTCTTCGACGCCGGTGACCACGGCATCCATTTCTTCGCCGATCCGCTGACCGAGATAGTCGAGCAGCTTGACCTTGGTCAGCTCGCGCTCGGCCGCCTCGGCACGTCGCTCGCGGTCCGAGCAATGCTGGCCCAGCACGACCAGCTCGGTCAGGTCGTTGCGCGGCTTCTTGTTCTTGAGAATGCCGTCGATCAATCGATGGATCGTCAGGTCGGGATAACGACGAATGGGCGAGGTGAAATGGCAATAGCAATCGCTGGCCAGGGCGTAATGCCCTTCGACCTCGGGACTGTAAACTGCCTGGGCCAGGCTGCGCAGGATGGCGTAATTCACCGCCTGCCGCTCCGGCTTGTCGGCCACTTCGTTGAGCAGTCGCTGAATTTCGAAGCGGCTCTCCAGGCTGTCGGTCTGGTATCCCAACTCTTTTACGAAATCGGTCAGCGCCTTCAGCCGGCGCGGGTCGGGGGCGTGATGCACGCGGCGGAGGAAGTGCAGATCGGCCTCGGCCAGCGAGTCGGCCACGGCCTCGTTGGCCGCCAGCATGAATTCTTCGATGATCTGATGACTTTCGCTGTTCTGCTCGCGATGGGCACCCACGACGCGGCCATTCTTGTCGAGGTCGACCTTGACCGAGTCGAGCGATAGTTCGAGCGAGCCGCGTTTGAAGCGGCGTGCCCGCAGCATCATCGCCAGCTCGTGCATACGCGCGACCAGCTCGAAGACCTCGGGCGGCAGTTGCTCCTTCCACTTCTTCGGATTGGCCAGATAGTCGTCGATCTCTTCGTACGTAAAGCGGTGGCGACTGCGGATCGCTCCGGCGTGCAGATCGACCGCCACGCGAGCCCCGTCGCCGGTAAACTCGATCATCGCCGTCTTGGTGTAGCGCACACGCCCCGGCTGCAAACTGGCCAGACCATTCGAGATCACCTCGGGCAGCATCGGCAACACGCGGTCGGGCAAGTAGACGCTCGTAGCGCGCTTGTGCGCCTCGCGATCGAGAGCCGTGCCGGGCTTCACAAAGTGCGACACATCGGCAATGTGAACGCCCAACATCCAGTGCCCGTTGGAGAGTCGCAACAGCGAAATGGCATCGTCGAAGTCGCGGGCATCGACGGGATCGATCGTCACCACGACCTCGTGCGTGAAATCAGTGCGGCCGGGACCGATCGATTCGTCGAACTTGTCGGCCTCTTCCCGGGCGGCGTCCAGAACGTCTTCGCCGAAATGCTCGGGCAGATTGAATTCGCGGATGATCGACATGGTGTCGACGCCCGGATCGCCGCGTGCGCCCAGCACTTCGGTGATCACGCCTTCGCCATCGTGCAGATGGCTGGGAAAGCGGACCATCTCGAAGACGACTTTCTCGCCGACTTGCGCGTTCTTCGCGCCAGGGTCGCCGACCGTGACGGGCTTGGCGAAGACGGTGCCATCGACCTGCACCATGCCCAGCCCACCGGCTTCGAAGTACGTGCCGACGAAGGAATGGGTGTCGCGCTCCAGAACTTCGACGATCGCGCCGCGCGGATTGCGAAAGCGTCCGCCGCGATCTTTGGTCATTCGCACCAGCACCGTGTCGCCGCTGGCCGCGTCGCCGGAATCGTCGGCGGCGATGTAAATATCCTGCTCGCGCGTGTGCTCGGCGCCGACGCCGCTGGGGCGTACGAAGCCGAAACCGGCCGCGGCCCGGCGGAAGACGCCCGTGATCCGGTTTTGCGCCGGCACGCCGGCGCCGGCCTGCACCAGGTGGTTGGGGCCATAGGTCAACAGCCCGCGCTTGACCAGCTTCTTGATCGTTCGCTTTAGTTCGTGGACGTCATCCTGCGCGACGTGCAGCCGCTTCACGAGCAGCTTGGGCTTCACCGGCCGATAGTCCGATCGGTTGACGAGTTCCAGGAGTGCCTGTTCCAAATCGCCAGGCTCATCATGTGCCATGTTCTGTGTCTTGCTTTCTTAAAAAGTGTGTGCGAACACCATTCCCGCTTTCGGGGAACGGAAACAAGTAAGGGGAGCGCTCGTGGCGCTGCGGACCCTTGCTCGATGGCCACGCTCGTACAAAGCGCGGGCATAAGAGTGTTTTGAGTGAAGCCGGGCCGGCGAAGGAATCCCTGCGGTCCCGGACTGCTCTATCATACATCGCGATTGGCGCGGCGGGTCGCAAATTCGCACCACATCGCAGGCCAGACGCCTGGATTTCCCGGGTCGGCTTTGGAAAAATCGGCCCGAACACAACCCCGCGGGCGCGCACCACCCACCGCTCCGCCGATCGCTCGGGGTGGCCGAAACGTGCTACTCGGCGTTGGCTACTGGCAGCGGGTTGGATGAGAAATTTTGCCCTTTGAACAGCTTCCTGCCCAGGTTCTGATTGTACGCGGTCCACGAACTTTCCACGTTCGGATCGTCGCGCATCAACTGGTGGAAGCTGTGCATCTTGGCATCCAGGTTGTCGAGATGGTGCAAGGCGACGGCCTCCAAGGTCATGGGCAACTTCGGGCTGCCATATTCGTATTGGCCGTGATGGCTGACGATGATGTGCTTTAGCCGCAAAACCGTCTCTTCGGACAACGATTCGCCCGACAAACGCTCGGCTTCGGCGACCTTGGCTTCGAGCATGCTGACCGCCATGACAACATGGCCGATCAATTGCCCTTCATCAGAATAGCTGAACCCGCGATCGTAGTTCAGTTCGTTGATCTTGCCCATGTCGTGCAAAAAAGCGCCCATGAGTAACAGGTCGCCGTCGATCGCCGGATAGAACTCGATGATGCGCATCACGACTTCCATCAGGTTGACGACGTGCTCCAAGAGGCCGCCGATGTAGGCGTGGTGGTTCTTCACGCCGGCGGGCGATTTCATGAAGCGCTTCATGAAATCGTCGTCCATCAGAAAGCATTCGGCCAAGGTCACCAGTTGCGGGTTCGACATCGAGCGCAACAGCTCGCCCAGCCGCACGGCCAGGCGATCGATCTCGGCCGGCGTCAGCGGCATGAAATCGGCCGGGTCGACCTCCTCGAAACGGGCCTTGCACACATTGGCCGCGATCAACTGCAATGCGCCCTGATAGAGCTGCGTCGACCCTTCGACGCGCACGAAATCGCCATCGTCGAAATTGCGATAGTCCGACTCCGAGGCGTTCCACATGCGGGCGCTGATCGAACCGGTGCGGTCCGACAACTCGACCTGCAAATAAAGATTGCCGTTGCGATTTGGTCGCAACTGCTTTTGCGAGGCAAGAAAAATCTGGTCGACCGCTTCTTGGTGCCCCAATTGATTCACATAACGCCTGGGCATGCACGCACTTTCTAAGAGCACCGGAAGAAACGGTAGCCGAGGTTGGCTGCCCGCCGCACCTGTGAGGCCTGGGCCCCCGTCAGGGCCGCCGGCGCCTGAAATCGCTTCGTCCGAAGGGCTCAAATGAGAATTGACGACCGCTATCGTGCCCGACATCAGTGCCGGCATCGTCGGCCGAGCCTGGATTCTAGGTACCGTGGCAGAGGGCTTCAAGGGTCGCGATTTACGGGCCGCAAAACGGTGATAGCAACCGGCCATCCCGTCTGGCGACAAACATTGCTTTTGCCGTAGAATCCGCCGCCCGCCCGTGGTCGCAAAGCGTCCAGCGGCAATTTTCTGGGAAGAAAGGATTCGACCCATGAGCAAGGCCACTATCACCGCTACTACGGCGGGAAACAAACGTCGCCCTTGGCCGCTCTACCTGGCGTTGGCCGTGGCTTTGATCGCCTGGTGCGCGCTCGACGTGCAGCGGCGCGGTCGCGTCGATCCCGACAAGCCCAGCGTCCATAAAACCGACTTCACGGCTTACACGATTGCCGGCGCCGCTTTCTTCGACGGACGCGATCCTTACGAAGTGACGAACATCCGTGGTTGGGGATACTGTTACCCACCACTGTTTGCCATGCTGGTTTCGCCGCTCGATGCCCTCGACCCGCGCTGGCAAGTTTCGATCTGGTTCTTTATCAGTGTCGCCGTCGTGGCGGGCCTTTATCACGAAGGCGCGCGCCTTTTCAAGACATTCGCAGCGCTGGCCGGATATCAACCGGGCGACATTGACTTCCCACGGTGGATCGCCTGGGCGGCACTGGCTTTGACCGCGCTACCCGTGATGAATTGCCTGCAGCGCGGCCAGGTCGACGTTTTGAAACTCTATCTGTTGCTGCTCGGCATTCGCTTGAGCATCACGGGCGCGACTTGGCGCGCGTGGCTTGCCGGTGGCGTGGCGATGGCGGCGGCGATCGTGTTGAAGGTGACGCCGGCGCTGCCAGTCGCCTTCGTGTTATTTGTATTGGCTTCCAGGCTCCTCTTCGCACGATCCACAGTGGGCGACCGCCGCCGCGCCAGTACGACGTTCGTCGGCGTGGCAGCAGGTGGCGTGACATTCGCTTTGCTTGTGCCGGCGATGCTTGTCGGCTGGCAGGCCAACCTCGGCTATCTCGATCGCTTCTATCACGACAAACTGACCAAGGCCAACGACCACTTCGAATCGGACAAGACGGGCAACACCCGGTCGTATCGCAATCAGAGCTTCTCGAATGCCGTCATCCGCTTGGGCGATTTTATTGGCTATGAATTCCTGGGCGGCGCCGACGATCGATTGATCGATCGCGAGTGGCGCGATGCCCCGCCGATGGTGATGGACGACCCTGGCGTGGGGCAGGTGTTGCTCGTGGCCCGCGCGGCGGCCGTGGCGCTGTTGCTCTTGGCCGGATTCCTGGCGGTGAAGCGCGGCGATCCGCTCGGCCAGGCAGCGGCGATCGGCCTGGCGTGCGCCGGATCTCTTGTGGTTTCGCCGATCAGCCGTGGGTATTACCACACCGAGTTGTTGCCCGGCGTCTTGCTTCTGCCGCTATGGCTGTTATCGCAAAACATGCGACGCGCCGCATATTGGATGGCATGCGTGCCCGTCGCGCTGGTCATGGCTCATTATCTGGCCCTGCCGATCACCGGCCGCCTCGGCCTGTTGGGAATCGGCACGGCCACCTGGTTTGCCACGGGGTTGACGATGATCGCCGTCGGCGGCCGCCTGACGACAATGCACGACAAACACGTACCTGCGCCGAAGGTCCGACGGCAACTACACCGCGCCGAATCCGTGCAAGCCGGAGCTTAACCGATGAGTTGGACCTATCTGGTGTTGGCCATCGGCTGCGAAGTGGCCGGCACCACCTGCATGAAGCTGTCCAACGGGCTTACCAGGCCGCTCATCTCGCTCTTGATGTTTGGCCTGTACGGGCTGAGCTTGACCCTGCTTACGCTTGCCCTGCGCGGCATCCCCGTCGGCGTTGCCTATGCCGTATGGTCGGGCTTGGGAACCGCGCTCATCGCCGTGATTGCGCTCGTGGCGTTCGGCGAGTCGCTCACCCTGACCAAGGCGGTTTGCCTCGGGTTGATCATTTTGGGCGTGGTCGGCCTGAACATGTCGGGGGGCGGTCACTAGACCGCTCATCGCACATTAGCCCGAAGCGCCAGCGAGGGATGTGCGACGCTGCGAAGAAACCCTCGCTTGCGCTTCGGGCTAATTGTCGATAAAGATTTTGCCCCGGAACGGCCGTGCATTCCGCACGTCGCTTGGCAGTGTACGATAGCCTTACGGCCACGCTCCCTGGTTTCTTTTCGGCATACGAGCATTTTCACGGCGAACAACATGGGGGAACCTTCGCCACCGGAACCGGCTTTGCGGTTGCTGGCCGCCTTCAGCCGCCATCAAGCAGCGCTGGATTGGGCACGAACGCGCGCCGAGCAGTCTTGGGGCCCCGTCGCGCTGGCCAGCCCGGCTTTTGCCTTCTCTCAGACCGACTACTACGAAGCAACGATGGGACCGGAGCTCCGCAAGATCTTCTTCGTATTTGCCGATCTCTGCGATCCGGCCAGCATCGTGGATGCAAAATTGGAGAGCGGCGCCTGGGAGCACGAGTATGCAGCGCTGGGCCGGCATGAAGAACCGCGCCCGCTGAATCTCGATCCCGGCTACGTGACGAGCGCCAAGCTGGTCCTCGCTTCGACCAAGGATCATGCGCACCGCATCTATCTTTCGCGCGGCATCTACGCCGAGGTAACCTTGTATTACCGCGATCGCGCCTGGCAACATCATCCGTGGACCTTTCCGGATTATCGCCGGGCCGACTATCAAGAATTCTTCATCGCGGCGCGCGACTATTTGCGCCGCCGGATCAAGCAGGACCGCCGATGATTCCCTGGCTCGTACTGGGTGCGATCGTTCCCGCGGCCGTGGTGGCGGCCGTCGCCGCTGGCGTCGTGCGACGCAATGCGCCGGCCTGGGGACTCGTCGACGAGCCGGGCGAACGCAAGGTACACGTCCGCACCACGCCCTTGGGCGGCGGCATCGCCATCTGGCTGGGCGTCGTCGTACCGATGGCCGCGGGTCAACTGCTGCTCTGGCTTCTTACGCGCGAAAGCGGCACGCCGGGCCTGGAATGGGCGCAGCGAATCCCCATTCCGGAATTCGTGCGGCCGCACCTGCCGGGCCTCGTGCAACAAGCGCCACAGTTGTGGTTTTTGCTCGGCGCCGGAACCGTACTGATGCTGCTGGGCCTGGCCGATGATCTATGGGGCCTGTCGTGGAAGCCGCGGCTGGCCGTGCAATTCGGCGTGGCGGCGCTGGTGGTCTGGCGCGGCTGGAAAATGACGATCTTCGTCGATGTTCCCTGGCTGACCTCGATCGTGAGCGTGCTGTGGATCGTGGCGCTCGTGAATTCCTTCAACATGCTCGACAACATGGACGGGCTCAGCGCCGGCGTGGCGGCCATCGCGTCGGCCATCCTGGCAGCCGTGCTTCTGACCACTCACGATCCGCTGACCAGGGCGCCGCAACTATTCGTCGCGGGATTCTTGCTCGTGCTTGTCGGGTCGCTGTTGGGATTCCTGTGCCATAACCGGCCGCCGGCCAGGATCTTCATGGGGGACGCCGGCAGTTACTTCATCGGCTTCTACGTGGCCGTGGCCACGATCATGGCCACCTTCAGCGGTGGCGACTTGCCGCGGCATTCGGTGCTTGCACCCTTGTGCGTCATGGCCGTGCCGTTCTATGACATGGCCAGCGTGATCATGATTCGCCTGCGGCAAGGACGCAGCCCCTTCGAAGCCGACAAGAATCACTTCTCGCACCGACTTGTCGAACTCGGCATGACCAAGGTACAAGCCGTGCTCACCATCTACTTGACGACCGCCACCTGCGGGCTGGGGGCACTGCTGCTGCACCAGGTCGACACGATCGGCGCCGTGTTCGTCGCGCTGTTGGTCGGCTGCGTGCTGATGCTTGTGGCCGTGCTCGAAACCACGGTCCGCGTCGGCCAGAATCAACGGACAAAGCGCTAAGCGATGAGTCACAAGCGCCCGCCGCCGTCGTCGACCAAGGATCGCGAGGACGATTCCCTCCGACCGTGGCTCCTGGCCGGGGCGGTGGCGCTATTCGTGGCGCGGCCTCTTTTGCCCAGCGAAGGAACTCTCGCCGGCGGCGATGCGGTCGTGCTGATGCTCGGGCCGCTCTTGCTCTTGGTCGCCTGGGCTTTGCGGGCCGTGATGCGATGCGGCGGAACGGCGCGGTTGGGCATGGTGGATCTGGTCGTCTTGTTCCTGGTCGTATGGCACGGCGCGGCGGCCTGGCGAGCGCTACCAAACGGCGCTCCGCGAGCGGCGATTAATGCCGCCTGGCAATTGGTATCGCTGGCCGCGCTCTTCTTCATTGTCCGACAGTTGGTCGTGACCGCCCGCGAGGTGCGCGCGATAGCGGCGGTTATGATCGGCCTGGCCGTCGCCATGAGCGCCCTGGGCTATCACCAGTATTTCTACAGCATCCCGCGCGACCAGGCCCGCTATCGCGCCGATCCGGAGGGGGCCTTGAAAGAGGCCCGCGTCGCCGCGCCGCCCGGCTCGCGACAGCGCGTCTTGTTCGAGCAGCGCATCAACAGCAGCGAGCCGATGGCCACGTTCGCGCTGACGAATTCGCTCGCGGGCTTCCTCGTGCCGTGGCTCCTGGTGTCGCTTGGCATCTGCGCCATGGCCGGCGTGACGCGGGCGCGCGATCCGCTTCTGTGGATTCCCGCGGTGCTCTGCGCAATCGTGACTGCGGGTTGTCTCGTGTTGACGAAGAGTCGTGCCGGCTATGTGGCAAGCGCCGCCGGTGCCGCGGCGCTTGCGCTCTGGACGGTCGTACAAGGGGCCCAGCTATCGCGCAAGGCGATGCTCGCGGGCGGGATTGCGATCGGGCTATTGATCGCCGGTGCCATCGGTGTCGGCGCGATCGATCGGGAAGTCTTGAGCGAGGCCGGTAAGTCGCTCGGCTATCGACTGCAGTATTGGCAAGCCACCTGTGCCATGATCGCCGATCATCCCTGGTTCGGCTGCGGGCCGGGGCAGTTCCAAAGTTATTACACGCAGTACATGCTGCCCGAAGCCAGCGAGACGGTGGCCGATCCACACAACTTCCTGCTCGAGGTTTGTGCCACCGCCGGGCTGCCCTCCGGGTTAGCGCTGCTCGCGGTGATTGTACTGGTCGGTCGCCGTTTACTCTGGCCCGGCCCAGCGTCACTGGCCGAGGACAGCACAAAGGCGAATTACATCTACATCGGCGCCGCGAGTGGCTTCTTGCTGGCCTGGGCTCTCGGCCCGTTGGCGACCGTGCCCTTGGGCGTGCCCGCGCTTGCCGGTGGATTAGCGAGCGCTGCACTGGCCGTCGGCGGTCTCGCGCCGTGGGTGCGTCGTGGCACGTTGACAGCGGGAGTTCTGGCCGTTGCGGCAGCGGCGTTGCTGATCAACTTGCTGGCAGGCGGTGGAATTAATTTCGCTGGCGTGGCCGGTTCGCTGTGGTTGTTGGCCGCGCTATGTCTCGCGTCGACCGAGCGCGTGCGGCCACTACACATTGCCGGGTCGGCGGCGCTCTTTGCGGTCGCGGTCGGGCTTGCTATCGGCTTTTATCTCCAAACTTACGGGCCGGTGCTGGCGTGTAACGCCGAACTCGATTTGGCGGACGTCGACTCGTCCCACGCCGAGTCGCACTTGCAGGCAGCAGCGGCCGCCGATCCGCAAAGTGCCGAACCGCGCAAGCGCTTGGCAATGCTCGAGTGGGAGCATTGGCGCTCGTTTCCGTCGCCGGCGGCCTTTGAACGCTGGACCGCTGCGCTCGACGACGCCGTGCGACTCGATCCGCACGCGGCGCCGCTCGCGGAATTGAAGGGAGATATCTGCCTGGAGGCCTACCAAAGCACGCATCAGGCCGAGCCCTTGATGATGGCCGTGGCAGCGTACCGGCGCGCGGTGAATCTGTACCCCAACAGTGGCGCCCTCCACGCCAAGCTCGCCGTGGCCCTGGCCGAAGAGGGGGAGCAGGCGACCGCAGCCGACGAGGCCCGCGTGGCCTTGCAACTCGATGCATTGACGCCGCATGCCGATCAGAAACTCCCCGGCGAAATGCGGGAACGCCTGCAGACGCTGGCCGAGGCGCCGAATTGATGGAGCGCGATGGCGCGAGTAGAATCAGGTAATTCGGCGCTCTGCAAATTCACTTCATCCTGTCGCCAACTCTTGGGGCGCCCTTTTCCACGATGGTTCAACGATGAGAATCTGGTTGCTCGCCTGTGCCTCTTTGCTGGTCGGTGTTTTGGGCGGGGCTGTTTCGGCCTTGTGGGATTCCGATCTGTTCCTGCGCAGCGATGCGCCCATCGAACTCACCAATACGGACGATCCGGAATTACCGGGCCTGCCACCGATCAACGGCCCGCAACCCAAGGTCGTGGTTGATGCGGCGCATTATCATTTTGGCCGCATGGAGCGCAAGGCAACGGGGCGTCACACCTTCGTGTTGACGAACAAGGGCGACTATCCGCTCGTGCTGCGCAAGGGCAAAACCACCTGCAAATGCACGCTGAGCGATATGGTCGATACCGAGCTCGCGCCCGGCGCCTCGCAAGAGGTGACCTTGGAATGGAACGCCAAGACGCCGCAGACTCTGTTCCGCCAGGAAGCGACGATCTTTACGAACGATCCACGACGTCGCACGCTGACGTTGACGATCGAGGGTTTGATCGTCGACTCGTTGATCGTCAATCCCATGGAAATCGTCTTTACGAACCTGACGGCGGATGAAGAGTCGACGGCCAAGACAAAAGTATTCACAAGCCTCAGCGACGATCTGCAAATCACCGGCTTCACTTGCGAGAATCAAGAGACCGCCGATCATTTCGACGTTCATTCCGAGCCGCTTCCAAAGGAAGGACTGCCGCCCGAGATGACCGCGGGAGTTGAAGTCCGCGTGACGATCAAACCGGGTCTTGCCCCGGGGCCGATCGAGCAGAAAATCGCACTGAAAACAAATCTGGCGGATGTCCCTGACCCGGAAGTCAAAATCGGCGGACGAATCGGCAGCCCGATCATGATCGTGGGGCGCGAGTGGGACCAGGAAAAGGGAACCATTCGCCTGGGCACGGTCGACGGCGCGAAGGGGACCCGCCGCCAGCTAAAGCTGATGGTCCGGGGCGCCCACCGCCAGCAGATCGAGATGCAGGCACCGCAGGTAAAACCGGACCTGTTGGTGGTTACGCTGGGCGAAAAGGAGGAATTGGGGAACGTGGTGGCCGTGCCTCTGACGATCGAGATTCCACCGGGCTCGCCGGCAGCTAACTATCTCGGTTACACTCCCGAGAGCACGGGCGAGATCGTCATCCCGACGAACCACCCGGAGCTAGGGGAAGTGCGCCTGAAGGTGATCTTCGCGGTTTCCGACAAATAGCTCGGCTGTCGCCCCGGCGGGAGGTGATACCGGCAGGCGCAGGCAGTCTACCGATGCGCATTGGGCCGGGGTCGCGCCGAATTTCACCACGATGAACAGCATGATCAAACTGACACGTTTGGCGCCGCTCGTCTTTGCGATCTCCTCCGTGGTCTTAGCCGGTTGCCCAACGGGCGATTCGGCAATCGATCCCAAGGCGCCAAGCGCGGCCACGGAAGACAAAGATCGAAACGCTACCGCTGACGCGCCCCATTCGCCGGGCTCGGCGAAACAAGAAGCCGCGTCGCAGCCTGACGCGAAGACGGGACACGAAAAGCCCAAGCCCGTCGATCCCGTCACGGCTAACGGCAAGATCTTCGAGGGTTGGCCCGTGCCCAAACTGGCCGTCGTGCTCACGGGCGAGCAGGATGGCTACATCGAACCGTGCGGCTGTCAGGGGCGCGAGAACCAGCTTGGCGGCATCGCGCGGCGGTTTTCGTTCCTGCACGACCTGCAGAAAAAAGAGTGGCCCACCTTGGCCGTCGACTTGGGCGGCCTGGTCAATCGCTTCGGACGCCAGGCCGAGATCAAGTATCAGATCACGGCCGACGCCATGAACGCGATGGGGTACAAGGCCGTCGGCTTCGGCCCCAAGGACTTGCGCCTGCCGGCCGAGGCCCTGGTGGCGGTCACCAGCGGCGAAGCCAATCCGTTCGTCTCGGCCAACGTCAACCTCTTCGATCTGACGCAGCCGCTACGCGTCCTGGAAGTCGGCGGCAAGAAGATCGGCATTACGTCCGTCCTGGGTGACAAGTATCAGGCCGAGATCAATAACGACCAACTGACGCTCAGCTCGGCGCAAACGGCGCTTGAGAATGTCCTGCCGAAGCTCAAGGCCCAGAATTGCGACCTGTTGATTTTGCTGGCTCACGCCGCGCCCGCCGAGAGCGAAGAGCTGGCCAAGCGCTTTCCTGATTTCGACGTCGTGGCCACCGCTGGCGGCGCCGAAGAGCCGCCGCACCTGATCAAAAAGCTCGACGGGCAAAAGACCGTATTCGTCGAAGTAGGGCACAAGGGAAAGTACGCCATCGTGCTCGGCCTGTACGACAATGCCAAGGAACCGTGGCGCTATCAGCGCGTGCCGCTCGATGCACGTTTTCCCGACGCGCCCGAAATGCAGAAGCTGATGGTCGCCTACCAGGACCAGCTCGAGCAAGACGGTTTCGCCGGCCTGGGCCTGCGACCCAAGACGCATCCTCGCGCGACGCAACCAGGTGATCCCTCGGGCGAATTCGTGGGCGCCGCGAAATGTGGCGAGTGCCACAAGACGGCCTTCGGCATCTGGAGCAAAACGAAGCACGCTCATGCCACCGAGTCACTGGCCACTTCCGTGCCGCCGCGGCTGCACGACCCGGAGTGCATTAGCTGCCACGCCACCGGCTGGAGCCCGCAGGAGTACTTGCCGTTTGCCACGGGCTTTGCAAGCCTCACCGAGACGCCGCAACTGGCCGGCAACGGCTGCGAGAATTGCCACGGGCCGGGTGGTGGTCACGTAGCGGCCGAGGCGGGCCGTGACCTGGTGCGCCGTGATCAAATGCGACAAGCCATGCGTCTGACCAAGGCCACGGTCAAGGAAAACCTGTGCATGAAGTGCCACGACGGCGACAACGACCCGCACTTCGTCGATGAATTCGAGCGATACTGGCCGAAGATCGAGCACAAAGGGATGAAATAATCGCTCCCGCGCCGCGCGCCTGTTTGCGGTCTGCTGTGCGACCCTTTCGTGCCGATCACGCTTCGCCGATCTCGGCCATCGCCTCTTCGGGAATGTTGAAGTTGGCCGAGACATTCTGCACGTCGTCGTGATCGTCGAGCCGTTCCATCAGCTTCAGGACTTTGCGCGCGGCGTCGGCGTCGAGGTCAACGGTTGATTTCGGCAAGCGTGAGATCTGGCTCATTTCGGGCTCGATCTTATGCGCGGCCAGGGCGTCGCTCACCGCCTGGAACACCGACGGGTCGCAGGTCACTTCGAAGTTGTTCTCGACGCGGCGCACGTCGTCCGCTCCCACTTCGAGAGCCAGCTCCATGAGGGCGTCTTCCTGGACCTTGGCCGCTGGGATCACGAACAGCCCCTTGCGTTCGAACATCCAGGCCACGCACCCCGACTCGCCGAGTTTGCCCTCGGCCATTTCGAAGACCTTGCGAATTTCTGGGGCGGTGCGATTGCGATTGTCGGTCAATATCTCGCACAGCACGGCCACGCCCCCGGGGCCGTATCCTTCGTACAGCATCTCTTCGAGATTACCGCCGTCCAGCTCGCCGGTGCCGCGTTTGATGGCCCGTTGGATATTGTCCTTGGGCATGCTGATGGCTTTGGCGGCATCGATCGCATAACGCAGCTTCAAGTTCATCGCCGGATCGCCGCCGCCGGTTTTCGCGGCCACGATGATGGCCTTCGACATCTTGCTCCAGACCTTGCCGCGCTTCGCATCGATCAGCGATTTCTTGTGGGCGATATTCGCCCAATGGGAATGACCAGCCATGACTGTCCTTGCTACGGTTTCGGATCGCCGGCAATATGCCCTACCTGGCCCGACCTACTCGGAACTTCAAGTGCCGGGCGCGGCGGCGGCGTCTGCTTGCTTCTTGTTGGTGTCGGCCGATGCCTTGTCGAGCTTTTGTCGTACGGCGGCAGCTTTCTCGGCATCCTTATTGTTTTCGAGCTGCTCGATCGCCCGCTGCCAGGCGGCGCGTGCCGCATCCGGTTGACCGGCCTTCTCGCAAGCGTCGCCGAGATGGTCGAGGATCGTGCCGTCGGGATCATCGCCGCCGGCTGCTACCGCCTTCTTCAATTCCTCGACGGCCTCGGCAAAGCGGCCCGTCTGAAAATAGGCCCAGCCCAGGCTGTCGAGATACGCTTCGTTATCCGGGTCCGCCTCGATGGCCTGCTCGATCATCCGCAGCGCGCGGTCGAGGTTCTTGTGCTGCTCGACCCACAGGTAGCCCAGGTCGTTGAGCGCGCCGGTGTTTTCCGGGTACTCGTCCAGCACCTGCTCGAGCAATTCCTCGGCCTGCCGCATGTCTTCGCGCGTGGCGCACAAGTTCGAGAGGATCAACCGTGCGTCGCGCAAGAGCGTGCGCAGTTCTTCGGATTCGTACTGCGAATCGAAGCGATTGAGAAAGTCGCGGTATGCCTGCTCAGCCTCTGTGTTGCGCTTGGCGTGATACAACACCCAGGCCAGCCGCGAGTACATGCGCGGCGGAGCGTCGGGCATGGCGATCGCGGCCCGGGCCACGGCCAGCGCGTCGTCGGTCTTGCCCGCCATTTCCAGCGCGCCGGCCAGATAGTGGTGGAATACGGAGTTGCCTTCCGGCAATACTTGCTCGTCGATCGCTCGCTGAAAAATCGCGGCGGCGTCGACGTACTGCTCGGCCAGGATCAGCCCGACACCCCAGGCCTCGAACAAACCGGCCGCATCCTCTCGTTTGACTTTCAGCGCGAGGTTGAAGAACTCGCGCGCCGCGTCGAATTTCCGCGCTTCGAGCGCCACCAGCGCCAGGGCCATGCGATCGCCATAATCCAGGCTGTCTGGATCGGTCTGATAGGCCTGCTGCGCGACTTTAATCAACTGGTCGACCGTCTCTTGATTTTTCGCGATCTCCTTCACCTGTTCGTCCAGCAGGTCGAGCGCGTCGCGATCCGCCGCGGCATCTCCCAAGAGCTTCACCAGTTCTTGCCAGCGCCGAGCCTGGCTGTAGAGCTTGATGAGGCCCAGGTAGGCGTCTTCGTTCGATTGAGCCTTGAGAAGCTCTTTAAAGAGGACTTCGGCCTTGTCGTTCTGCCCCGCCGCCATGAGCGCGGCAGCCAGCGTTTGTCGCATTTCGCGATTCTTGGGCTCGGCGGCCGCGAGCGCCTCGAGCCGCTCAATGATTTGGTCCTGCTGACCCAGCTCGGTGAGCAAACGCGTCAGCATCTGGTACGGCGCGGTGCCGGCCGAAGTGCCATGCTCGTCGAAATAGACTTGCAGGTTGTCGAGCGCCGCCTGAGGTTGTTTTTTCGCTGCGGCGACACGCGCCAGGTGAAATGCGTGCAGGGCCTTGTTAGGCCGCATCGCCTCCAGTCGTTCGTAGGCCTTTTGAGCATCTTCCGGATGGTCGGCGGCGAGAAACGCCTCGGCCATGAGTTCCAGTGAACGTACACCTTCGCTGCCTACGAAAAGCTTCTTTTGCGTGTCGTTCAATTCGAACTTATCGGGATCCTCGACCGCGGGTAGCACGATCGCGAAGGCTTCGGCCGCCTCTTGCGGATGGTCCGTGACGAAACACAATCGACCCAGCTCCATCGACAGCAGGATGTAAGCCGGACTTGGAGGATTGCTGGGGAGACCGGCCCGAGCTTGCTTGTAAAGCTTGAGCGCTTGCTGAAAGCGACCCGCTTCGGCCAGGTGCAGGCCCAATTGGCGTAACAGGAGCGGATCCGAGGGATCGATCTCGGCGGCCTTCAAGGCGTACCGCACGGCCTCGTTCGGACGCTCGAGATTGAAAGCCAGCGGCACGATCTCGCGAATGATCGGCAGCGCCTCGGGGTCGCAGCGCAATGCTCGCTGATACAAGCGCAGCGCTTCGGCGAGATGCTCCTTTTGTTCCTCGATCCGCCCGGCGGCAAACAGACTCAGCGCGTCGAGATGCGTTTGCGCCTGCGGGGTCCGTGGACTGGCTTCTTCGATCGGCGTCGCAGCGTCGTCCAATTCGTCGGCCCGCAGCCCGCGCGTCAGGCAAGGAGCGCCAACAATCGCCAGCAAGACAACGAGTGAGTGGCGCCAGTGGTTTCTCGACAGCAACACGGTTGCAACTCCGCGCCAGGAGCGACGCGACCGGAAAGGCCTTCGATTGCGCTAGGAAGACGGCGAGGAAGACGAACGGTGCCCGGCAGACCACCCAACCAGGTACGGGCAGCCTCGACGCGCAATTTTACCAGCAGGGGCGAATTCGTGCCATGAAGCCGGGCCCGCCGCCGTGGCGGCGTGGGCACCGTGAATGCTAGCGCGGTTTGCGCTTCAGCTTCACGGGCTCTGGCTTCTTCTTCGAGCCCGGTTTCGATTTGGGCGAAGCGGCGACAGCCTTGAGCGGCTTCTTCTTCGCCTCGTCTTTCCTCTTTTCGGGCTTAGCGACAGTGGGAGCTTTCTTCGACGTGGCTTGAGCGCTCTTAGCGGGCGCCGGCGGAGGTTCCGGTTTCTTCTGCCCTCGCTTCGGCAGACGATCCTTAGCGTCGGGCGCGACCTCGAGCAGAATCTTATGAACGTTCGGCCCGTAAGGACTAAGCACCAGCTCCGCGCCGAGTTGATGCAACAGCGAACCGAACTCCGCTCCCTTGTTCTTGGGAATGGCCCGTTCCAGGCCGGTCACTTCGGCGGATTTCACTTCGGCTTCCGTGGCGGCGCCGACGATGAACAGCACGTCGAGCGCCCCTCGGTCGAGCGGGATGGCATGCCCGCCCAGCGAGGTTTGCGTAACGTGCCCGATGATAAAGGGCGTGGTACCGCCGAACTTCTTGAGCTTCTGCACCGCTTGTCCGAGGTTCTGTTTCTTCATCGCCTCGAGGTCGAACGAGTAGGTCGCTTCAAAGGCGCTCTGCAGCGATTGCTTCAAACGCGTGGCGGCGGCCGCGGGATCCGGCAAGTTGCTCATCACCTCGGCTAGCTCTTTGACCGTGCTGACACGCACCTCATTCCAGTCGAAGAACGCCGAGGAAACCATGACGAACGCCTTTTCGGCGGCGTCGTAGCGCGCGTTTTCCAAGCAGCATGCGAACAGCAACTGCTCCAGCGTCCCGCGCTCGGCGGGATAGATGGGCTTAAAATGCTTGCGCAAAACCTTGTGGAGCTTGCCCAGCAAGGTAGCTCGATTTGTAGTCGCCATAGCTCTGAATTCGTGTTCGGTGAATAAAACCCGCGCTCGCTGGCAGCGGTTCGTCGGTCAAGCGCTCGCGAACGTCACCCCACGCTCCGCTTCGCCAAGGGAGCGTCACGCGGGTCAGGTGGGAGCGCTCGCACCCTTAGCGCCCGTCAATCCGCATGATCATCCCGCTCATCAGGGTCGTCATCCGCCGTCGAAACGTCGTCCACAGGCGCGTCGTCCTCCGCCGGGCTTTTGGCCGGCAGGACGCGTTCCAGAATCTGGGCCATTTCGATCGACTTCTTGACCCCTAAGTCTAGGACAAACTCAAGCCGGGGAGTGTACCGCGTCTCGATCCGACTGGCCAGCTTGGCTTGCAGGTAGCCGGCGGCACTCTTCAACCCCTGCAGGCTGAGCCGCTGCTTCGTCTCGCTGCCTCGCACCGAGACGTGTACCTTGGCCTGGCGCATGTCGGGGGCCACTTCGACGTACGTAACCGTTACATCCTGCACGCGCGGATCATTCAGATCCGTGAGAATCGCCATGCTGACGACTTCACGAATGGCCTGCGCAGCCTTTTGCGTCCGTCGCGAGCTCATTCGAAGGCCTCCTTACGCCGCCGACACGCCCGGGAAATCTTCCACCGTGGCCGCCGCCGGAGGGACAGCCGAACGAAGAAGGCCCTCGTCACAGGGTGCGGGCAAACTCCTCAATGCGGTACGCCTCGAGAATGTCCCCCTCCTTCACGTCGTTGAACCCTGCCAGCTTCATGCCGCATTCGTACCCTTCGCGCACTTCGCGAGCGTCATCCTTTTCGCGCCGCAACGATTCCAGGGCGTAGTCGCCGATCACGCGGCTGTCGCGAATCACGCGCACCCGGCAATTGCGCTCGACCGTGCCGGCCAGCACGCGGCAACCGGCAATCGTGCCCATGCGGCTGATCGTGAACGTTCGCTGCACCAGCGCGCGCCCCAGGTCGACCTCGCGCTTCTCGGGCTCGAGCAAGCCTTCGAGGGCCTTCTTCAGGTCATCGGTCACCTGGTAAATGATGTCATAGCGGCGGATCTGCACGCCCTTTTGTTCCGCCAGTGAGCGGGCGCCCTCGTCCGGCACGACGTTGAACCCAATGATAATCGCGTCCGAAGCATCGGCCAGGTGGACGTCGGCCTCGGTAATGCCGCCCACCGTGGCCTGCAGAATCTTGATCTGCACTTCCGGATGCTCGAGCTTGGTGAGCTCCTTGCGAATCGCCTCGATCGAGCCGCGCACGTCCGCTCGCAAGATCAGGTTGAGCGTCTGCGTGGTTTCGCCGTCAAGCCGTTCAAACAGATTCTCCAGCGTGACGTGCGTGCTGATTCCACCCAGCGCCCGCTGACGCGACTGCATGGCGCGCTTCTCGGCAATTTCGCGGGCTTGCGCGATTTCGTTCAAGACGAAGAAATGATCGCCTGCCCCCGGAGCCACGTTCAGGCCCGTGACGTTGACCGGCATGGAAGGACCGGCGACGGTGTGTGATTGACCTGGCCGCAGCGTGTCGTACATAGCCTTCACGCGGCCGAACGCAGGCCCACAGACCAGCACATCCCCGACCTTGAGCGAGCCGTTTTGCACGAGCAGCTTGGCGACGACGCCGCGCCCTTCGTGTAATTCTGCTTCCAGGCACGTTCCCACGGCAGGTCGATGCGGATTCGCCTTGTAATCGTGCAATTCGGCGATCGTGAGCAGCGTCTCCAGCAGTTCATCGATTCCCTGACCGGTCAGGGCACTGCATTTCACCAACTCGGTGTCGCCGCCCCATTCCGTCGGCTGTAAACCCGACGTCACGAGTTGACTGTAAATGCGGTCGTAGTTGATGCCCGGCAAGTCGGTCTTGTTCAAAGCCACGACGATCGGCACCTCGGCGGCGCGGGCGTGACTGATCGCTTCTTCGGTCTGCGGCATGACGCCGTCATCGGCCGCCACGACCAACACGGCGATATCCGTGACATTGGCGCCGCGTGCCCGCATCTCGGTGAATGCTTCGTGGCCGGGCGTATCGACAAACGAGATCGTACGACCATCCTTTTCGACGCGATAGGCGCGAATATGTTGCGTGATGCCGCCGCTTTCGCCGCTGACAACGTCGATGCCGATGATGCGATCCAAGAGTGAAGTCTTGCCATGGTCGACGTGCCCCAGAAAGGTCACGATCGGGGCGCGCGGCTCGAGCTGCGCGGGATCGTCCTCGCGATTTTCGATCTCGCTCAGCAATTGATCTTCCAGGCTGACGGCCTGCTTCAACTCGACCTCGACGCCGAATTCCATCGCCAGGAGTTGGACGCGCTCGGCATCCAAATCGGCGTTAATGGCGTTGGTCGTCAGCGGCGTCCCGAGCGACATCAGCTTGCTAATCACCTTGGTTACGGGAACGCCGATGGCCTCGGAAAAACTACGCACGGTGGCGGGCAATTGCACGACGACGTTGCCCTTGCGCGGCGCGGCAGTGCTCAGGCCTGTACGCTTTTGCTTCGGCCGCGCGCGGCGAACACGACCGCCCTGTTCGTCTTCACCCGTGGCGGACGGAGTGAATCGCGCGGGGGTGGTGGTGCGCTTGCGATTTAGCTGTCGCTGCTCACGACCGCCGAGTGCCGCGGCAAAATCGGCATCCTTCTCGACCGGCCCCCCCTTACCACCCTTGCGGCCGCGGTCGCGACCTATGGGCAGCTCGCCAGGAGGTAGCGCGGGCGGCGCGGGGCCACGGCCCGTGTCCGGCTTGCGACTCACCACGTCGGCCTTGCGCTTCGCCTCGTGCTTGCGCAAATGTTCCTGCAACGGCTTCGGTCCCGCGCGGCTGGCGCGAATCGCATCCGCCGGCAACTTCAAATCCGGCTTCTGCGGCGCGGGTTCGTTGGCCGTGGGGAGCGGCGGCTGCACGGCGGTGGGCAGCGGCGCCACGCGAATCGCAGGAGCCACGCGCGGACGGTCCCCGTCGGGCGAACGCCGCTTCGGTTCGCTCGGCGTCTCGGGTTTCATACCCAGCACCGGCGGCTTGCCCGCGCCCGTGGGGGGTACATAGTCTTCGCGCCGGAAAGCCTGCGGGGGTTCGGCAGTGGCCGTGGCCGTCGGACTGGGACGAGAGGGCGCCGCGGCGGCAGCCGACTTTCCCGAAGAGTTGGTGACGAAGGCCCGCACGATGGCGGTCTCTTCGTCGGTCAGACTGGCTAGCGCAGAGCCCTTCCCCGTGACCCCCGCCTTTTGACAGAGCTCCACCAGTATCTTGCTGTCAATGTTCAGTTCTTTCGCGAGTGCGTAGATCCGTTGCGCCAAGTCTGACTCTCCCTTTTGCTGCCGGCCTGGCACCTTTGATTCTTTATGCCCGGGCGGTCAGCTCTTTATCTTTTACGAATTCATGGACTTTTTCCTTTCGTACGCAAACTCCTCCGTGGCAAGTCGACGCTCCACTTTCCGGCGCGTCTACCGTTACGCGATTCGTGCCATTCGCCGAGCGACAGCGCCGCGTACCCTTGCCGAAGAGTCGAAGCTCAACTCTCCGGAGGAACCTCGCCAGGCGTTTCGACCGCCGTACTCGCAGTATCGGCGGTCGGGGCGGCATCCTCGGAACCGGCCACTTCGGAAACCTCCGCGGCGGGTTCGGACGCGGGTTGTTCGCCAGCCTCGGCGGCTGCCGCCTCATTGGCCGCGTCCAGCCGTTCTTGAGCCCGCTGCCGGCGACGTTCATCCGCGGCGGCTTGCTCGGCCTCTTCGGCCTTGGCCTCGGCCTGCTGGATGATGTGGTCGACCTGCTCGGCAGTCAGCCCCCCCATTTCCATCAAAGCGTCCGGCTCGATGACCGAAAGATCATCGTAAGACAAAAATCCTTCGCCGACCAGCTTTTCACTCAGGGCGTCATCCACGCCGTCCAGAGCGCTAAACCCGCCCACGGCCCGCTCGATTTGCTCGTCGAGTTCCTCGCGGGTCATGATTTCGATGTCCCAGCCGCATAACTTGCTGGCCAGTCGCACGTTCTGCCCCCGCCGGCCGATGGCCAACGACAATTGGTCCTCGCGCACCAGCACGATCGCCCGGCCCAGCATCGGGCAGAGGATGACTTCGTCCGATTCGGCAGGCTGGAGTGCATTGGGAATCAGCACCTGCATGTCGTCGCTCCAGCGCACGATATCGATGCGTTCGCCGGCCAGCTCGTCGACGATGTTCTTGATGCGGTTGCCGCGCACGCCGACGCAGGCGCCCACGCAATCCACGCGCGAATCCGTGCTGCTAACGGCCACCTTGCTGCGATAGCCCGGCTCACGGGCCATGGCACGCACTTCGATCACGCCATCGGCGATCTCGGGAATCTCTTGCTCGAACAGTCGCTCGACCAGCGCCGGCCGCGTGCGGCTGAGAATGACCTTCACCCGGCTGCCGTGCTTGCGCACTTCGCACACCGTGGCGCGGACACGCTCGTTGGCATGGTGCGTTTCGCCAGGGATCTGCTCGCTGCGCGGCAAAATGGCTTCGCAATTCGGCAGCGATACCGTGGCCGCCCCGCCTTCGTAGCGCTGCACGACGCCCGTGACCAGCTGCCCGATCTGCTCGTCGTACTCGTCGTACAGGGCGTCGCGCTCGGCCTCGCGCACCTTCTGGATGATGACTTGCTTGGCGTTCTGCGCGCCGATACGGCCGACGGTTTCCGTTTCTTCTTTGTCGAGGGGAACGCCATCTCGCGAGCCGGTAATCGAACCATCTTGCCGGTCGATGTTGATGACAATGACCTCTTCCTCTTCGCCATGCTTGCGCTTCAGCGCAGACGCAAAGGCCGCCTCGATGGCCTGGAAGACGATCTCCTTGTCGATGTTCTTATCGCGATGGATCGAATCGATCAGTCGCAGTAGTTCGTTGGCGTTCATGATCCACTTTCCCGCACCCGAGGTGCTTCTGTTTCGAGTTGTCGAATTGTCCGGATTGTCGAGGCCTTGCCCGGCCGTGAACGGCATGCCGCGATTTCTGCCCGCGGCTCGTTCACGGCCTCACACACTGTTTGTCGCCGCACCTCCGTCCGCTTTTCCAGCACTACGTTCGATACAAGGAACTAACTATTCTACGACTTGCGGTTCGTGGGACCGGCGAGCCACCACCTGCCCGTCACCTGGACCGGGGCGCGGCCGCGCGTGACCTGCACAAAATCGTATTCCGCTCGCGTGCCGACCGTTGGCCAATTCGACCTCCGGCCCGACCGGTGCCCCCCCGAAGGCAAGCACGTCCTGGCTGGAAATCATTCTCAGCAAACCACTTAAGCCAGGGCGTAATCCGGTAAACCTAGCCCTTCGACGGCCAGGTGTCAAGGACCGAACCCCGCCGGTCGAGGAATCGAGCATACGAAGGGGCGCAAGCAGGTGCCGAGATCGCGATCGGCACAGAGGCACCGCCTAAGCGGCACATGCCACGACACTGCCCGCCGATTGATCGGCGATGAGCAACTTGCTAAGCGCAGCGCCGAACGATCAGACAGGCCGCCTGCCCCTGTGGCGTGACGCTCAATTTCATGAACGAGTCGCCGGGCGATGCGTCCGGATTCGTCACCGCCGCGACAGGGCACTCGGGATCGGGCGTTTCGTAATTGAGAACCGGGAACAGCCGGTTGTTAGCCAGCGCCAAGGCCGAAGCCGCTAGCTCGACCATAGCGCTACCGGCACCCAGGTTGCCGAAGTAACTTTTCACAGCAGCTACGGGCACCTTCCGCGCGCCGAAAATATCGTGAATCGCGGCAGCCTCTTCCGCATCACCACTACGCGTGCCCAGGCCGTGGCTGTTGACATGACCGATTGCGGCCGGCTCCATTTGCGCATCGCGCAGGGCCGACTTCATGGCGTTCCGCAAAGCCTGATCGCGCCGCGCGACACGATTGCGATCGACGACCGACGACGAACCCGCCCCCACCAATTCGGCATAGATCCGGGCACCGCGGGCACGGGCCGCGTTATATTCTTCGAGCATGATCGCCCCGGCTCCTTCGCCCAGAACCATCCCGGAGCGATTCAGATCGAACGGGCGGCTGGCGCGCTCGGGCAATTGGCCGTTGGGGGCGATCTCTTCTTGGATTACGGCGTGCAGGGCCTTCATTGGATGCACACGCGTGCCGGTGGCGCCGGCCAACATGCAATCGGCGTGGCCGCGTTGAATCACACGCAGGGCCTCGCCCACGGCCAGGTTGGCGGCCGCTTCGCGCAGCGTGAGAGAGTTGTTCGGCCCGCGGAAGTCGTTGTAGATCGCGATATGGCTGGCCGGCATGTTGGGCAGGTACTTGAGCAGCCACAGCGGAGAGAGTTGTGGCATACCGTTGCCGGCCCACCGCGAAAACTCGAAGTGCTTCTCGTCTGGCGCAAAAGCACGCATGGCGGAAATGAACTCTGTCGGGTCGGTCACCATGTAGTCCGAGCCGAAGACCACCCCCACGCGCTCCGGATCGTAGGCGCCGGCGGCGATCGCCGCGTCCGACAGGGCCCGCTGCGCCGCGGCAACCCCCATCTGCGATTCGCGGCACATAACCTTCAGACCCTTGCGGATCGATTTCTTCAGCTCGCCATCGAGCGGACCGAAGTTATCGATATGCCCGGTGAAATCGTGGGCGACGCCGGCAAACTCGCGTGCCAGCCCTGCGTGCCCGTTGGCCACGGCCGCCACGCCGCTGCGGCGCCCCTCGAGACCGGCCCACAGAGACTCCGCCGTATTCCCCAGAGGGCTGATCACCCCCAGCCCAGTTATGACGACACGCCGCACGGCATACTCCCGCTGATAGACTGTTCACTTTGGTCAAAAAATTCTATCGCCACCCCCCCGAACCGTCGAGGCGGGACACTGGCCACCCACCTAGTAGCGGCCGTGGTACGTGCGCGTGTCACGCTGCGTGGTGATCACCGGCACAGGGGCGTTGTCGCCGGCCTTCCCCTTGCTTTCGACCAGGACGAGCAAATCGGCACGAGCCGCAGCCGAAGGCCACGGCAGTGGCACCTTGAGCGCGGGATCGTTCGGCACCGGCGTCGGCACGACACCCAGCCCGACGAGCAGAATCTGTCCCGTCGGCCAACGGAATCGCTCGTGCAGGCGGCAGTGCGTGATCTGCGGCACTTCGACCTTCACGCGCTGGTGTGACGAAACCGGGCTGGGTACGTCCATCATCACCGGCACGAGTTTTTCCAATTGATCGATGTGACACTTGATCACGGCATCGATCGTCTGCCCATCCAGCGACAAGAGCGGGCTCAGTTCCAGCGAGAACCCCTCGTCGAATTGCCCGAGTTCCGCTTCGTAAGCGGGCCAGGCATTGGGGTGGAGCGTGATGTCGCGGGTGTACGTCTTGGGGCGCGTGGCGGCGACCGTGGTCGACTGGCCGTTGTTGACCAACAGTTGCGGAGAACTGTGCTCGCGGAAATCGTTGCGCTTGCGTAACTCGGCCAGAAGCAGCGCGGCGTCCTCTTTTTCCACCAGCCAGGCCTGAATGCCCTGCGTTTGCACGGCCACCGGGCGCAGCATCTGCTTGGCCTTGATGCGCCAATCGGGGTGGGCAATCGTGATCACGCGGACGCTGAAAGCGCTGGTTTCCGCCTCGGTATTGACGAAGCGATCGACAACGTCCTGCACGCGGCCCTGCATTTCCGGAGTGTGATAGACGCGCAGCGAGCGGCGGTTGGCGCTCAAGAAGGCGAACGGCTCGGAGTGCCAGGTTTCATAGCCCGTGTCGCGCAAGATCCAATCGACGATCGCCTGTTCGGGGCTATTGGTCGTGGTCACGCGCACCGTGTAAGGCGTGATGTCGTATTCGCGCCATACTTGCCCGGCGTCATTCGGTAAACCGCCGGAGCCTTCGGTGACGCGGGCGATCGGTTGCCGCGACGCTGACGGCGCCGGAGCGGCCGCGGGGGGCGCGTAGGAATTCAGCGGCGCCACACCGTCATCCGATTGACCGCTCGTCTGTTTGATCTCTTTCGAGGCGGCGGGGCGCCCCGTTGTTGGCGGTAAGACCCCTTTACGCGGCGTGCGCCACTTGCCCGTCGAACGATCGGGCGTGCGTGGTGAATCCGCCGCCTGCGCCAATGCCAGGCTCGGCATCGTGACCGCAATGATAATCGCGAGTATGAAAACTCTGGGCAACATCGTGACGGCCTCCTTGCCGAGCGTTGCTACCGGCGGCCCTGCGCGCGGAATTCCCCTGACATGAGGCCGCGGAGTATAGGAGGGCACCGCAGGGCGAACAAGATCGACAAGCGGGGATCAACCAACGAAGAATCGCGATAGCACCGGTTAGTGCTGGCCGTTGCGCAGGTGGCCAACGATCACCGATGCGTTATGCCCGCCAAAGCCAAAGCTGTTGCTCATGGCGGCCACGACTTTGCGCTCCCGCGCTTGGTTCGGCGTGTAGTCCAGATCGCAGAGCGGATCGGGCGTGTGATAATTGATCGTGGGCGGAATGACGCTGCGCGTCAGCGCCAGCACCGACAGCACCATTTCCACGCCGCCGCTGGCGCCCAGCAAATGCCCTAGCTGGCTCTTGGTGCTGGAAATGCTGATATCGCGGGCGTGCTCTTTGAAAACCGATTTCACGGCCGCCGTCTCGGCCTGGTCGCCCAGCGGCGTGCTGGTGCCGTGGGCGTTGATGTACGTGATGTCCGTCAGCGGCACGTGACCATCGGCCAAGGCATCGCTCATTGCCTTGGCGGCGCCGGTGCCATGCTCGTCGGGATGCGTGATATGCCCGGCGTCGGCACTCAGCCCGTAGCCGATCATCTCGGCGTAGATGCGCGCGCCGCGGGCCTTGGCGTGTTCCAACTCTTCGAGGATCACGAGACCCGCCCCCTCGCTCAGCACGAAGCCGTCGCGCTCGCGATCAAAGGGTCGGCTGGCAGCCGTCGGATTGTCGTTCATTTCCGACAGGGCACGCATATTGGCAAAGCCGCTGATGCCCATGGGCGTGAGCGCCGCTTCGGTTCCGCCGGTGACCATGATGTCGGCGTCGCCGTACTGGATCGCTTTGTACGAATCGCCGATAGCGTTGGTGGCACTGGCACACGCGGTGGCGACCGCCGCGCTGGGACCGCGCAGCTGGAACTCGATCGAGATCTGCCCGCAAGCCGCGTTGACCATCAGTTTGGGAATGGTAAACGCCGAAACCTTGTCCGGCCCCTTCTCCAAGAGCCGCGCGTGCTGCGTTTCGATCTCGTTCAACCCGCCGATACCGGTCCCCAGGATGACGCCGCAGCGAAACGGGTCTTCTTTGGAGAAATCGAGACCGGAGTCGCGCACGGCGTCAATGCCGGCGACCATGGCGAATTGCGTAAAGCGGTCGAGCCGCTTCGCATCCTTTGCTGAGATGTAACCGTCCGTGGTCCAGTTCTGGACTTCGCCGCCAAACTTAACTTTGAACTGAGTCGTATCGAACGAAGTTATCGGGTGAACCCCGCTCTCCCCCTGGCAGATCCGTTGCCAGAGGTCGTCGATTCGGCAG
>DASZWQ010000205.1 GCA_035546535.1 Pirellulales bacterium
ACCCTTTGCCCGACTAAACCGGAACAAAGTGGTTCATTCTCAGCGATCAATTTGAAGTCGTGCGCGCTCATGCTTGAATGCAAGTTGCGTTTGGCCAACTACTTGAAACAAAATCAAAAAAGTTCAACCGGACAGTACTGAGATGAATTCTAAAAAAGCGGGGTAATCGACACCTCTTTCCCTACGCGCCAAATCAGTGGATCATTTTTGTCTCAATAGATCCCTGTTACAGACGTTGGCGTTCGGCGAACTACCGGGTGCGGAGGTGGAAGTGCTGCATTTTTGCTGCACTATGAACGAAGTCAGCGCGCAAAGGTGTAGTCGATTTTGCAGTTCGGAAGGGCTGTTTGCAGAATGTCGATTTCCTCCTGGGTGCCTTTGAAGTCATAGAGCATGAGGAATTGCAGTTCCTCGAATGCTGCCAGAGGACGAACTTCTCGAATAGGACTCTCGACAAGGCACAGCACCTTGAGTTTCTTGAGCGATTTCAATCGGGCAAGATCACCCAACGTGCAGTTCGTCGCCCATATCGCTTGCAGGTTTGAAAAGGCCGCGAGCAGCGACAAGTCATCATCACTGATTGTTTGGTCATTCAGTTCACAGGCAAGAATCCGCTTCCCGAGAACGTTGACAAGGAGCCGGTGCCACCAATCGTCTGGTTCGCGTCCGTAGTAATCCCAAGATTCGTTGAGCGTGCCGTAGACGACGCCGCCATCGTTCATTCTCAAGCGCTCGACAACGCCCAATTCATAACGCGATTGATATCGCTCAATCGCAATCCAACCAAGCGGCAGGGATATGGCCGTAACAAACGCCAGCACGGCCCAGACACCGAACCGGAACCGGCGGCGAATGTGCTTGGGGGCTGGGGGCATGGACAGCTATTCCACTTCCCATTGGTGTTGCGATGCAGAAACGGGCTTTAGCCTCACCCAGTCTGTGCGCTCGACATCAAACTTTGCATCGGATCGCGAATAGCCAAGTTTGCTTGCAATGTGGCTGAGGTCGATCGTCCTTGGTTGCTCGTACCAGTAGACGACTTTTCCTCCCTTCACGAAGACGACGAGGCAAACCGAGTCTGAGGAGTCGATCGTCGTATGGCGAAAGCCCGACCATTTGAAGCCAAGTGCGTTTTCAACGTCCGCCTGCGAACTATAACAGTCAAAGACAAACATCCGATCCCAAGTAAATGACGTTTCAGCCGCAAAGTCGATTGTTCGCGCGCCAGAGGCGACGCGAGATTCAAGTCGGTTCGGCACGCCCCGCCAATCGTAACTGCTGAAGTGAATTTCCCATCCAAGCCAGGCAATCGCCGCCAAAAACACTGTCCCCAACGAAAACTGGAACCAGCGGCGAGTGTGCTTTGGGGCTGGGGTCTTGTGACCAATCATTGGTTGATGCACCGTGGTTCAGCAGTTAATTGTTTCCCCGATGGCACCGCTTATTAGCCATAAAAGGACGGCAATGAGAAACACAAAGCCGGTCAGCTTCCCGGGTGCTAACGGCAATGAGATCATCCCGGCACCTAAAACACACACGAGCACGACACCCGTTATCTGGTTGGCAGGGGCAGAGTCGAATACAAAACAAAAGGGTCCCCAGAATGCGTTCATGTGATCGCTTTCCTTACCGCTCCGAATGGTACAGGGCCGTCGCTTCAAGCTGGTCCGAAGCGATCTAAATATATCATTCGGCACAGCCAGCAAATGACGGTGATGGACACTGAAAGGATGAGCAATTGCGTGAGTGTAAACTGCCACACCTTCAAGCGGCCGCCGGTCGTCTGCCGACGCATCGTTGACGTGACTGACCTCGCAACGATCAGCCAAAGAGCGAAGATCGCTAGCGCTGCAATTATGCCAGGAGCATCGCTCGCCCCCTCAGGAGGAGATGCATCGTCGAACGCAACCGCCGCCAATAGGGCTGCGACGACGGCCACGCCGGCCACGGTGACGACGGCGCCAGGTTCAAACCGGAACCAGCGGCGGGTGTGCTTGCGGGCTGGGGGCATGGACGCAAGTCACTCGGCACGCAGGTCGATTTTGGCGTTTGGCAATGCTGCTCGCAACTTGGCGATGCCTTGCGCCGTGATGTTTGAGCAACGCCCTAGCGCGATCATTTGCCAGCCGGGCTTGCCTGCGAGTATCTGAAGCCCGGCGTCCGTTATCCCTTGACAGCCTCGTAAATCTAAAGCGGTCAAGTTTTTCATCGCGAGCAAGTGCTGCAATCCGACATCGCTTATTCCTGGATCATCTTCCAAATGGAGCGACGTAACCGAATCCATTTTTGCAACGTGAACGAGGCCCGCGTCTGTGATGTGTTCGCAGTGCCCCAAACCAAGCGTCTCCAATTTCGGAAGTTCGATCGCCGCGAGCTTTGCAAGCCCTTCGTCGGTAATCGCGGCTTCCCATTTCTTGAATCCCGTCGTCAGGTCCTTCCTTGCGTACCCCGGAGTGAAATCTAATAAGGTCAGCTCGCGCAGCCGAGCAAGCGCCGGAACGTCGCCATCGCTCAAGCTGCGTGCGTAAACGCTTCGTGTGGACGCAGGAAGGGCATCGATTTCTGCCTTTTTGGCAACGCTTGGTGGGTAGGGGCCGCATCCCGCAAACCCAATCAATGCCGCAACGATCAACCCGCGCGTCAGTTGAGTAAGAATGACGGCTGCGTCTGCTGAGCGGATGTCGTACGTCATGCTATCGCGATTTGAGCCGGTCAAACAGGAACTGGAACCAGTGGCGGGTGTGCTTGGGGACCTCGGGGCATGGACTATGTCGTCAGTTCATGTGCTAGGAATGTGGCTTGGGCTGGGACGACTCCGTAGCGCCCTGTGTCCGATCTGGGGGATAGAGCGTTATCCGCAATGAGGCTCCTACGCGAGCAATTCGGTCTAGTGTTCGATTAGCCAAGCTATTGTTGAACGCCCACGGCTCATCACCGCAGTCGTAACCAATATTGAATTCGCGTTTCGTACATGCAGTCCACAAGTCTTTGACTTCGCCATCCAACGCCTCGATGGCATCGAGCATGACACGAATTGTCACGTCTGGCTCGCGATTGTGACCTTCTAGATCGCACTCTATTTCCAAAGTTGCATACCACTCGCCATTACCGTCTTCTTGGACGCTAAGCGGGAACACCCCGCGCGATTCCAAAACGCTCGCCAGAGGCGTAAGATCTCGCGGCGCGACGAGATCCAAGTCGGTATTGAGATAACTTATCATCAAATCGAATGTCACCAAGCTAGGGCGCGTAGCATTGTCCCAAACGAAACCTGCAACCACCGGCGGCTGTGCTTGGGGGCTGTGGGCATGCGCGCTGTTATCGGTTAACGACTGCACGCCGAAAGCCTTTCCAAAGAATGAACGTAGCGAGGGCAATTGCAGGCCAGCGGAATGACGGGTTCATTGTGTACGAATGTTGAAATTGTCCGGACCAAGTGGTTGCTCCGGATGCGAGTGTTTTCGCCTGACCAGTTACGTGATTCTCGCTTTCGATGAACCACGGTCGTATCGAAAGAGACCAGCACACGATTCCCACGAGTACGAACCACGTCCCAATATGAAACTGAAACCGTCGTCGGCTGTGCTTGGGGGCTGGGGGCATGGACTGATTTTTGTAACCTTGCACGGCGGCCAACCGCACGCCAAGTCATTGTAGCCATAGCGAAGTTTTAATCATTGGGCGAGTCGTCAAAGATTCCAACCGGGCAGCCAAATCACCAACAAATTTACTCCGACGAATAGCGTCACAATTGCGAGAATGGCCGGCAGAAACCAGGAAAGCGATCGACGCTTCCGCTGCACCGCGAGTGATACCCAAAGGGGCACTTGCAGCAGGAATAACGGGGCGACCATTCCGAGAAACTCATAATGGGTCCACCCGGCTGCGAGAACGCCGACCGCCGTCACGACGGCCAACATTGTCCTCAACGAAAACTGCAACCAGCGACGGGTGTGCTTGGGGGCTGGGGGCATGGACGTGGCTGTCAGCCTACCTCGCGTCGGAATCTAGCACGAAGCGCTCGCCTTACCGCCTCATCGCGCGCGCACTGCCGGTCGGACAAACAGGCTTGCAGCGACTCCGTACCAAACGCCTCTCTGCTTCGCTTCGGTGCTATTGGGGACGTCGTACGAGACAATGATGGTGTCATTTGCTTCGAATGCCACCTCCTGACCGCCAATTCCACGTTCATCAAACGACGAGGAGTGGCCGAACCCGCACCAGTTTCCCTCGTTCAGCGCCAGTGGTACCTGAATGCTCGTTCCGCCATGCAACTCCCTAAACGTCGGGATGTTCCTTGTGAATATCTGGTCGGGATTCTGAAAGAATGTTTCTAGGTGCCCATCTCTGATACGCATTACACGCCACGTCGCGGATCCCCAGCTATTCGAGTCGTTCCAAAGCTTCAGGGTATCTGATGATCGATTTCGCATTTCAACCGACAGGACTCCTGAATTGACAACATTCTTGATTTCGATGCCCAAGGCAGCCGTCGACTGACCAGTTCCAGAACGGGTCAAGACGAGGCAAATGACTGCGGCTAGCATGCAAGTGGTCGCGTTCAGAGTTTCCTCCTTAGCCCACGCGGGGGAAAATATTTCGTCCGTTCCCACAACCAGCGGCGGATGTGCTTGGGGCCGGGGGCATGGACGTTTGAAATTAGGAATCGGCTCTGACGATACGCCGCCATTCGATCCATGCGCCGACGGCTATTCCGACGTCGATGCAGCCAAAGACGAATAGGTCCTCATTGAGCGGCAGCCTTCCGCCCTTGAATCGCATCCAAAGCAGCCTTGCAACGAACGAGAACAGCAGTGCGAAGCTGGCACCAGAACTTGCGCCGAAAGCTACCCGTTCCGACTTTGTCATACCCCCCATGATACCCGGCGGGAAAGGCGCGGCTACGCGCGGTAGAACCGCGGGTGATTAGTAGGGAGGTTTTCAGTTTATGGCGGCTCATACTCTAGCCCGCTTACGTAAGTCGCTTCTGGGAAGAGTCGCTTGACGTTGTACGCTTCCTTGCGCCGCTCATCCTCTGTTTGGAATGGCTGGCCGTCATGATAGCCCCAACGCTTAAGCTCAATCCCCCAATACCCTTTTTCTCCAAAGAACCTCAACAGTCCAGGTGCTTTTACTGGCGGGCCTGGAGGGTGCGAAGTGACCATCCAGCCGCCTGGAGCAACTTCCTCAATAGATGCAGCGTTTTCCAGGATCGCGTGTCGCTGCCTTATCCAATTGACGTGATAAGCGAAGAAGACCGCGAGCATAGTCACGACCGCGAACATCGTCCCAAGCCCGAATCGGAACCACCGTCGGCGAGCGTGTTTGGGCGCTGGGGACATGGAAACTCAGAATGGAGTTACTATTCGCCCGGCTCGTAGTCTTTGAACGTGCCATCAGGCGAAAATGTCAGCAGTGCGTGACCACCGGGCGTAGCAGGCAGGTAATCGACACCAACCCAGTATTCTTGGTTATCGTGTTGAACCCTATGCACGCGGATGGCGCTGCGAGGTAACGATGTCCTTCGCATTGCCTCCACAATCGCCGCCTCTCGAATCCTCTCTATTGGATCGTACTTAAACCGACTAACGGCTACCACCACGCATGCCGTGATAGTTACCACGACAAGCATCGCTCGCACCGAAAATTGGAACCACCGGCGGGTGTGCTTAGGAGCTTTGGGCATGGACGGTATCATGCTCGTCAACTCGCATCTGTGTGGCTCGGCCCGTCACCCAAATGCCCGAGTACCTCTCGACGCACGGCCTCCTTGGTTACACCCAAGTCGCTTAAGACGTGCTCTGCACCGCATTCGTGCATGCGAAGCAGGCCGAGTAGAATGTGCTCAGGACCGACGAGTTTTTGCTTTAGGCTTGCGGCCTCCTGGATAGCATAGGCAAGTGCCGTTCTCGCACGCGGCGTCAAACGCAGATCGGGCGTCATCACTAGACCGCCCGGCAAAAGCCTCTCGACCGCAAAGCGAGTTTTGCGCGTGTCCAAGTTGAGGCTCTTTAGCGCCGCCGTGGCAACGCCGCCCACGTCCCTGGTCAACGCGAGTAAGAGGTGCTCGGTGCCGATGTATTCGTGGTTGAAGCGCATCGCTTCGTGATCCGCCAGCCGTATGACCAACCGAGAAAGATCGGTAAAAGTCTCAACCATCCGACTCCCACCTTTCATGGACAGTCCTCGTCACCGAACCACCTGCGCGTGCTTGGCTATCTCGCCCATGATCATCCAGCCTATCGACCGGCCTAAGCGCGTGTCAAAAGAGCGGGGGATGGGTACTGGTTTACTTCGACTCTCAGAATTTTCGGGAGCGGCGCGGGCGGTGTCGTTAGAATTGAGGCATGAAACCGTGGTTCAAAGTCGTGCTGTCTGTCCTGGCATTGTTGGCCGCGTTCCGCTTCGGAATGCTGGTTGAGCGTGCGCAGGAGGCGGCACGCATTGCGGCCATGCCTGGCAATCCTCTGCGTCTGTATCATGGCATTGCGCATGCCCCTGAATTCTTCACGGACAAGCCTATTCCAGAATGACCCGCGACCGTGTCCACAGCCCAGACCCGAACGTAAATGCCCACCGGATCGTCCAGGACTAACAAAATCCGCGGCGCATTGAATTAAGCTGCCGATCGCCGTAGGCTATTGTTCTGGCCCCTTATACGTGCTGGCGCTTTCGCGGCCGCTGGCACGTCCTCGGCTACCTCGCTCCTTCCCACCGGGCAAAGACCGATGCCTTGTCCCGCACGCCATGGCCGGCCGATTCGCTGCAAAGAGCGGATGCGTTTTCGTCTGCGGCCGGTATTTGGCCGGCATCTTGTCCTTTTCCTTGGCGCGGCCGTTGGCACAATTTTGAGCATGGCGCTACCGGCGCACGCTGCCGACACGAGCGCGTTTTCCGCCGAGGATCGCGACTATTGGGCGTGGCGGCCGCTTGTGCGCGCCGCGGTGCCGCGGACCACGACTCCGACCGCCAATCCCATCGATGGGTTCTTGCAAGAGCGTCTCAACGAAGCTGGCATCCAGCCCGCCCCCGAGGCGGACCGGCGGACGTTGATTCGCCGTGCGACGTTCGATTTGCACGGCTTGCCACCGACACCCGAGGAAGTGGCGCAATTCGAGGCGGACGCCGCGCCGGAGGCGTTTGAGCGTTTGATCGATCGGCTGCTCGCCTCGCCGCGTTACGGCGAGCACGTGGCTCGTTATTGGCTCGACCTGGTGCGGTACGCCGAGAGCGACGGGTTCAAGTCGGACGATCTGCGTGAGAACGCCTGGCGCTATCGCGATTACGTGATCGCGGCATTGAACGAAGACATAGGCTTCGACCGTTTTGTGATCGAGCAACTGGCCGGCGATGAATTGCAGTCCGATGACCCGCGGGCCCTCGTGGCGACGGGCTACCTGCGCCTCGGGCCTTATGAGGAGAACGGCCGCGACGTGGCCGACCAGCGCAGCAATATCCTGAACGATATTACGGACGTGACGGGCCAGGTGTTTTTCGGCCTGACGATCGGTTGCGCCCGCTGCCACGACCACAAATACGATCCGATCTTGCAGGCGGATTACTTTCGCCTGCAAGCCTTCTTCGCGGCGCTTGCGCTAACGGACGACGAACCGCTGGCAACCAGCGCCGAGCGCGCGGCGTTTGCTGAGAAGCAGGCGCAATGGGAGACGGCCACGGCCACGCTGCGCGACGAGATCGCGGCGCTCGAAGCGCCAAATCGCGAAAAGCTCATGGCCGAGAAGCGCGGGGTGTTCCCCGACTACATGCAAAAGATTTTCGACACGCCCGTCGGGGGCCGCACGCCGCTCGAATCGCAAATGATCGAGCTGGCCTCGCGGCAATTGGTGGTGAGCACCGAGGACGTCGCCAAGTGCATGACCAAGGAGCAGCGCGAAGCGCACGCCGCATTGCGTCGCCGCTTGCGCGAGGAGCATGGCGCGCCGCCGGCCCCCTTGCCCGTCGCTACGCTCGCGCGTGATATCGGCGAAGTGGCGCCGCCAACTTCCATTCCCGGTGACGACGCGACCATCGAGCCGGGCTACCTGAGCGTACTGGGACCGGCGCCGCCGCAAATTCAGCCAATTGCCGGTCGGAGCACGGGCCGGCGCTTGGCGCTCGCCCGCTGGATTGCCGGGCAGGAAAATACGCTGACGCCGCGGGTGATGGTGAATCGGGTTTGGCAGCAGCATTTCGGCCGGGGCTTCGCGAGTAGCGCGGACTTCGGCCGGCAGGGCGAACCGCCCACGCATCCGGCGCTCCTGGATTGGCTGGCTGCCCAGTGGCAAGCCGACGGCATGCGCTTCAAGTCGCTGCATCGACTGATCATGACCTCGGCCGCGTACCGCCGGGCCTCGCTCGACCCGAGTCCCGAGATGCTTTCCGCCGATCCGGAAAACGCGCTCTATGCGCGCTTCGTTCGTCGCCGGCTGACGGGCGAGCAATTGCGCGATGCGATCCTTGCGGCCAGCGGCGAGTTGAATCTCGAAATGGGCGGACCGAGCGTGCGCAGCGAGTTGCCCAAGGGAATCAGCGAAGCCTATGCCTGGAAGCCTGACAAGGATCCCGCGCAGCGTAACCGGCGTTCGATTTATCTGCTGGTGCGCCGGAATTTGCGCGAGCCGCTGTTGGAAGTGTTCGACATGCCCGACACCCATGAAACGTGTACGCGGCGTCTGGAAACGACGACGGCGCCGCAAGCACTGTTCCTGTTGAACGCCGATTGGTCGCTCGAGCGTGCCGCGGAGCTGAGCCGGCGCGTGGAGTCGTCGGAATCGACCGATGCCCAGCGCGCAATCCGCGCGGCCTATCGCCTCGTATTTCAGCGGGAGCCGCAGCCGGACGAATTGCAATCGGCGAGCGATTTTCTCCATCGGCAGACGGGTGGTTCCGGTGAGGAAAAGTCTACGCCGGCTGGCGGCCGAGTGGGGCATCGGACGCTTGTCGGTTTGTGCCACGTGCTGTTGAACAGCAACGAGTTCTTGTTCGTCGACTGATCGAGGATTTCAAGACGACAAATGCCTGGCGACTTTCAAAACCCGCCGCCGCCTTCGCGACCCGCGCATGACGAAGCGATTCGCTCGCGCCGCGACTTCTTACTGCGCTGCGGGGCCGGTTTTGGGGCGCTGCCGCTTGTCGCGCTGTTGAGCGAGGGACGTGCGGCGCGCGGCGACGACGCGATGGCGTCCGCGTCACCCTCGGTTACGGCGCCGCTGGCGCCGCGCGCTCCGATGTTCGCACCGCGTGCGAAAAGCGTGATCTTTCTCTTCATGGACGGCGGGCCCAGCCAACTCGATACGTTCGATCCCAAGCCGGCGGTCAACGCCTTGGCCGGCCAACCGCTGCCGGCGAGCATCAAGCGCCCGATCACGCCGATGGGCGTATCGAACAATGCGCTGCTGGCCAGCCAGCGCGTGTTTCGCCCGGCCGGACAGAGTGGCATTCCTGTTTCGGATTGGCTGCCGCACCTGGCAAGCTGTGCCGACGAATTGACCGTCATCCGCTCGTGTTGGGCCGATGGACTGAACCACGTCGGGTCGGTGTGCCAGATGAACACCGGCTCGATCCTGGCCGGCCGGCCCAGCTTGGGAAGTTGGACCAGCTACGGCCTGGGGACCGAGAACCAGAATCTGCCGGCGTTCGTCGTGCTGACAGACGGCGATCGCGAGCCGCCAGGCGGCGCGCGCAACTGGGGGACGGGCTTCATGGCTGGCACGTATCAAGGGACCCGTTTTCGCCGCGGCGCGGAGCCGGTCCTGCACCTGGAACCGCCCGCATCAATTACCACCACCGAGCAGCGACAGAAGCTCGACCTTTTGGCTGAGATGAATCGGCGCCACGCGCATTACCGGGGGAACGATCCCGAGTTGGAAGCACGCATCGCCAGTTACGAGCTAGCGTTTCGCATGCAGTCGGCCGCGCCCGAAGCGGTGGATCTGGCCGCCGAAACGGCAATGACCCAGTCGCTGTACGGCCTCGACGATCCGGCGACCGAAGCGATGGGCCGCTCGTGCCTGCTCGCGCGGCGGCTGGTCGAGCGCGGCGTCCGCTTCGTGCAGGTCTACTGCGGATCGGGCAGCCGCTGGGACGCCCACAGCAAAATCGAAGAGAACCACAGCGGGCTGTGCCGCGCCAGCGACAAGCCGATCGCGGGCTTGCTCAAAGACCTCAAGCAGCGCGGACTGCTCGACGAGACACTCGTGATCTGGGGCGGCGAATTCGGCCGCACGCCCATGTCCGAGAAGGGAGACGGCCGCGACCATAATCCCTACGGCTTCACGATGTGGATGGCCGGCGCGCGCCTGCCCGGCGGTCGGATCATCGGCGCCACCGACGAAATGGGCTTGTTCGCCATCGAGGATCGCGCGCATGTGCACGATCTGCACGCCACGGTCCTGGCGCTTTTGGGGCTCGATCACAAGCAGCTCACCTGGCTGCACAACGGCCGACACGAGCGAGCCACGATCAATGGCGGCGAGTTGATCTCGAAAATCATTCCTGGCTGACGATTTCGTCGGCCGCATGTGCTCTCTCACCAAGGCGGGGTTTGGGTGCCATGGCCACGCTAGCCGTGGCCATGCTGATCCGGTGGTAAATTAAGCGATGCGTCACGACCGGCATGCTCACGCAAGCGTGAGCATGGCACCCTTCTTTTTTACTTTGACAGGCGAGCCAGTTGTCCATGCAGTACTCCGCCCGACGCGACCTGATTGATGATTTGCTGTTGCCCACCCTGTTGTTCGTAGCGCTCGGGGGCATGACCTGGGCGGTGCGTGGCTGCTCGGGCTTTGGAGCCTCGGTCGGTTGTATTTTTGCCGGCGTGATGTGGGGAGCCGCCTGGTGGTTCATCGCGCGCGAACCGGGCCGAGAACCTTCGCGCCGCTACACGTCGGGCTGGATCGTTTTGGCCGTGACGGCCGGCATGGGCATCGCCGGCGCGCGCGGCTGGATGCAATGGCCCAGCTTTTTCGAAGGCAAGATGCTCACCAACTATGGTGCCGGCGAATCCGTGCCCATTTCGCGCTGGTACGGGTTTCTGTGGCTGTTCATCGCCGGTGTCCCTTGGGCCGGTATCAGCGCTTGCCTGCTGGCCTGGTGCGGCTCGCTGCACACGACGCGTCTGGGGCACTGGCTGATTCGCCTGGCGTGCGGCATCGGCGCCGCGTACTTGGCGCGGTGGCTGTTCTACGCGTATCCGCAGTACTTTCTGCCGATGTACGAGGCGTTCGAAGATCGCTACCGCGACATCGAGCACAATCCCAACTTGCGCCGCCTGACGAACGATTGCGGCGCGGCGATCATGCACCTGGGCTTGTATCTAGGTTTGCTCGCCTACGAATTCCTGCGGCGCGACGGGAAAAACGTCGTGCTGATTTCCACCGTGGGGGTCGTGAACGGGGCCGGCTGGGCCGCGTGCCAGAACTGGAAATGGGCCCCCGGCGTGTGGCCCAACGCAAGTTTCAACTGGTGGCGCTGCTGGGAATCGTCGGGCGGACTGTCGATTGGGCTGGCTTTCGGCATCGCGTACTTTCTCGTCAACGGCCGTATGTCGGCGGCCGAACGCACCGAGGTCCGCGCGCGCCGCGCGATCGCGGGGCCGAACCTCGAGTGGCTGGCAGTGTACCTGCTGCTGACGTCGCTGTTTGGTTTCTTGCTGTTATCGGCGCCGCGATTCTGGGGGCGCGTCTATTTCGCGACGACGATCGTGTTCGGCATCGCCTACTACCTGTTGCGACGCAATGCTTACGATCGCCAGCCGGCCCCGGAGTACGAGGCTTATGGCGACCCCAACCTCGAACGCTGGGCGCTGCGCGTCGGCTCGCTGTACGGTTTGGGCATTTCGCTGCGGGCCGGGCTGAAGGGATGGTTCAATATCTATCGCGGCAACGAAGACTATTACAGCGCGCTTCTGTGGCAGTATTTTGGCCCCGTGTTCTTTCTTCTCTTGATCGGAATCTGCGTGTGCGCGCTCTTCTGGCCGGTCGCGCGGAATTTCCGTGGCGATCTCTTTCCGCACGCCGGCTGGCTCGTGGCCCTGGTGCTCGTGCAGCAAAACATCATCGCGCAGCTGATCACAGGCCCCTTGGACCAATGGAACGAGGCAGCGTTCAGCATCTACTACGCTCTGTTGTTCGCGATCACGGTACCGATCGTGTTGTATTACGCACGGATGCAGCGGATGGGAATGCCGGCCTTGGCCTCAGTGGCTGGGTAAGCGCACTCCCTAGGTCAGCATGCTTGTTCGCCTTCCGCCGAAAAGGCATGACGCATCGGTAGGAGCCGGCCTCGGTCGCGTTCAAAAACTCTCGCTCTCCGCTTCGGGCTGGTGAAAAAAAGGAAAAACTTCTCCGGCGCTCTTGCCATCCGCACACTGTATTAGTAGTATTAGTACAGTTGGAGGCGCAGCGTGCAATACTCGATCAGTCCCGCGACGGGCGTGCCGATTTACCAGCAGTTGATCGATCAGATCGCTGCCGGCATTGCGCGCGGGCAGTTACGGCCGAACCAGCGGCTACCCAGCGTCCGCGAGCTGTCGCAGACGCTGGTTGTGAATCCCAATACCGTCGCCCGGGCCTATACCGAGCTCGAGCGCGAGGGGGTGTTGTACACCCGGCAAGGGCTGGGTGTGTTCGTGGCCGAGGCGCCGCAACCGGTTGCCAAGCGGGCCCGCCGCGAGCGTTTGCTGAAGCTGATCGATCCGCTCTTGGTCGAGGCCGTGCGCCTGGGCTGCACCGCCGAAGAGCTGATCGAGTTGATCGCCGAGCGCACCAGGCAGTTCGCCTGGACCGAGGCCACCACGACGTCGTGAACACGTCCTGCGAGGGTTCGATCCGCATGAGCGACGCGATTGTCATCGAGCGACTGACGAAGCATTACGGGCCGCGGCGCGTCGTGAATACCGTCAACCTGCGCGTGCCGGCAGGATGCGTTTACGGATTTCTGGGACGCAACGGCGCCGGCAAATCGACGTTGATCAAGATGCTTATGGGCCTGGTTCAGCCCGACTCGGGCCGAGCCGCACTCTTGGGCGACGACAGCCGCGACCTGGCGCCGGCGACTCGCGCGCGAATCGCTTACCTGGCCGAAGGGCATCCGCTCTATCGCGGCATGACCGTGGCCGAAGCGGTGCGCTTCACGCGCAGCTTTTATACGAACACTCCTTTTCGCGCCGTGTGGCACGATCGTTTTGTCAGCCAGGTGCTGGATCATTTTCGCATCGCGGGAAGTGCGAAGATCCGTCGGCTCTCGAATGGTCAGCGGGCGCAAGTGTCGCTGGCCTTGGCGCTGGCACCGGATCCCGATCTGTTGATTCTCGACGATCCGACGCTGGGGCTCGATACCGTCGTGCGCCGCGATTTTCTGGAGTCGATCATTCAACTGATCCAGCGCGCCGGCCGGACGATCTTCTTCAGCTCGCACATCCTGGGCGACGTCGAGCGCGTGGCGGACCGGATTGGCATCCTGGTCGATGGCGTGTTGCGCGTTGACTGCCCGACCGATCATTTCAAGGCCACGGTGCGGCGCGTGGTGCTGGAGTTCGTGGGCGCGGCGCCGCGCTTTCCGGCCTGTCCAGGCCTGGTCGGCCAGCGGCAATCGGGCGGGCAGTTGGAGCTGGTCGTCGTGAATTACGGACCGCAGCACGCCGAGATCGCGCAAGGACTGGGTGCAACGAACATTGAGGTGATGGAGATGAACCTGGAAGACGCGTTTATCGCCTACACGCGCGGCGAGACGCCGGCGCTACCCTCGATCGAGTGGGAGGTAGCCCGATGATCCTGGCCATCGTGCGTAAAGAATTGCGCGAGCTATTGCCGCTGTTGGCAGTGGTTTCGATCGTGCAACTGTACCTGCTCGGTTGCGCCACGGGCAACGTGCCGGAGGATGTCAATATCGCGAGCCAGCGAAACAGCATTCCTTTTTACAATCCGTTCGACAGCCGCACTGGTATGGTGATCGTAGTCGGCGGCTTGTTTGCGCTCCTGACGGGATTGTGGCAGACGTTTTCGGAGCTGACGCGCGGCACGTTTCACTTTCTGCTGCATCGCCCTCTGCCACGAACGAGCATCTTTGGCGCAAAGCTGGCGGTCGGCGCTGCGGCGAGCCTGGCCGTGACGGCGTTTCCGCTGTTGGTCTTCGCCCTGTGGGCCGCTACGCCCGGCACGCATCCAAGCCCGTTCTTCTGGTCGATGACCGGGCTGGCCTGGCCAGTGTGCCTGGCAATGTTGCTTTTGTACCTGGCGGCGTTCTTGAGCGGTCTGCGTTCGGCGCGCTGGTATGGCAGCCGCTTCTGGCCGGTACCGTTGGCGCTATTCGCCGCGGTCGTGTTCTGCAGCATTCCCGCGAGCTGGTTCTTCAAAGTGCTGCCGCTTTTGATCATTGGTGTTGCTTACTTGTGGGCGATCTTGCACGTCGCCTGTGCGCGCGATTTTTCCTGAGAGGGCCGAGGCCGATCATGGGTCGATACTTTCGCAACTCGGGCCTGGCGGCCTTTTTGCTGGCCACGATCCTGGCCGGCGGGGCCATGGTCGCCTGGGGAATTTTCGCCGGCTTCACGGGCGTGAGCGTGGTCACGTCGTGGGCCGGAGGGCAAGCGCGCGAAATGCTGCAAATCACGGCCTTGGGACGGCCCGTGATTTGGCTATGGAAGAGCGGCCAGAACGCCACGAACGAATATTTGTCGCTGGACCGGAAGGTCATTCCCTCGGGGGAATTAACCCATAAGAAATCCGGCGGGATCAAGTTCATTCAGCCGAGAACTCTCGCCGCCGACCTGACCGCCGAACGGACCAATAACTTCTACGATTGGATCCGCGGTTACACCAATGGCAGCGTACCGCAGAAATATTGGTACCTGGTGCGCGAGGGAGAAGCTCTGGAGCGCGCCTACTTCGTGGGCTACGACTCGCAAACCTCGGCGTTCGTTGGATTCCTGGGCACCGGCGGCTTTCGCATCGATCAGCCGCCCCCGGCCGAGCAATTCGACCTCGGCGCGCGATCGCTCACGGGCACGACGGCGACCTTATGGGCTGGACCCTACCGCGGGATGACGCCGAATTACGTCGGCCCACGCGACGGGGGCGGCCGCGTGGCAATTCTTTCCGTCGATCAGTTGTACCTTCTCGACCTGGCGTCTCAGACCGTAAGGCACGTGCCGCTTGCCGAGCCGGTGCTTTCGATCGACATGACCAATGAGTCGGAAGAAGTCGACGATGATGTCGAGCAAGAGATGCGCGTCCTCGTTCGCACACGGGAACATCTTCTCTTGCTCGATTGGCAGGGAGAGACCGTACGGACGATCGCACTTCCCGAGGCGCTTATCGGCCGGGACATCAAAATCTACCTACCGCTCGGCCCCGAGATCGTCCTTGAGCAATGGCGTGGCACCGATGTCGGGCCCCCCTACACGCACGAGCTCTACTGGCTCGACGCGGAAAGCCACGTCACGCGGCGCGAGTCGATCACGCTTGCCGAGGGGCAAAACATGGACGTGCCCGTGCTCCGGGTCGCCATCTGCGCCGTGCCGTCGCCGGCGGTCCTGGCCGCGTTCGGCTACCTGCTCACCGGCGCCGCGAACAAGGACGTCGACTTGACGAAAGTACGATGGAGGGTTTGGAACATATCGTGGCGTCTGTATTCACTCTTGTGCTTGATTTCTGCCGCGCTCGCGGTGCTGGCTTTCCGCCGGCAGCGGCGCTACGAGCCGCGCACGGCGCCGGCCTGGGCCGTGTTCGTGTTCTTACTCGGTCCGGCGGGGCTGTTGGGTTATCTCGCCCATCGCCGCTGGCCGGCGCTCGATGATTGCGCCGCCTGCGGCGCGCGGGTACCGCGCAATCGCGAGAACTGCCGATCATGCCAGGCCGAGTTTCCCGCGCCGGCACTCTTAGGCGGCGAAGTGTTCGCGTGAGCCGCGATCCGCATGGCAATTTGATTGCCGAGCGCGCCGCGGCCGATTCAGCGCGTGTACGCTCTAGCGGGCTGCCATCAGTAAGGGCAAAATCGCCTGACTTGACGATTTGCGGATCGAGGCCCACACTTGTTCCTGCAGAATGCGCGAGAGTGGCGGAATTGGCAGACGCGCTGGACTTAGGATCCAGTGCCGCAAGGCGTGAGGGTTCGAGTCCCTCCTCTCGCATCTTCTTTATCACCCGAGTTGCGCCTGGCTGCGCACCGGACTTCGAAGTCGACATCATCTTTGCCGACCAAGGGAACGAAACCTCTTTCGACGATTTCGGTGCCGTTCTATCCCGTGGCCGCCAACCGGGTCATTGCACACATCATTCTGCGTGATAACGCATGACGCTCGCGGGGGGTCACAAGCACCTCACTAGCCGTGGGCGAATGCGTCTCAAGAGCGCCGCTGGCCGCGCGTCGGGCTCTTCGCCGAACGGCATATTCATTCGACAACATGGCAGCACTAGCATACGCGGGCCGTAGAACCCGACATTCATCTTCATTTTAAAAAAGGGGGGCGCGCTAATGACACGCTTATCGTTGGTCTTTATTTTGTTTTCTGCCGTCGCCGTGTCCTGTGCCAACGCGGCGCCGATCACTTACAAGTTTTATTCCTTCCCGGGAAGCGGCACAGAGACGACCTCGGTCGGCGGCACTCCTACCACGGTGCCGATACATGGAGTTTTGTCGGGCTCGATTACCACGGATGGTGCTCTCGGGGCGATAACAGCCGCTGATATCACCTCGTTTAGTTGGGGCTCGACCGGGGCCGGGGGATCAACCTCGGACGACACCGTCCTCACGTTGCTCGCGCAGGGGGTGACGGCGACAACCACGACGCTGTCACTTGTGGCAGGCGGTAAACTCGAGCTCGCCACGCAGACGCACCTCAATCCGATGAACATTTTTTCGAATGAGGACTTCACGATTGCCGAGAGCGGCGGTGGCATTGCCTGGAACGGCGATTACGTCAACATTCTCATGGGTGGAACCGCGGTCAATATCGGGGGGAGCTACCAGACCTTGCAAATCGCGTCCCTCGCTGGGGGCACTCCTCCCGGAATCCCCGAGCCGTCGACCGTCGTGCTGATGATGCTCGGCGGAGGGCTGCTCGTGGCGCGAAGAATTCGGCGATAAGTCACGATCGCGCCGGCTTCGACCTGGTCGAATTTCAGAGATCATTTCCCAGCCGCAACGCTACCGTCCCCGTGCATGATGAGGGTCGTACTCTGGCCGTCTGACTTGAGCGATTACCCCCTGCTGAATAGAATTCGGCCGTAGCCAAATTCTTGGCCCGGACGAGACGCGCCGTACCCGGTCATGCGAAGACGACGCCCAACGGAAAGGGTTCGTCGATGGCATGGCTCCTTCTCATTATTGCCGGGTTCCTCGAGACCGGTTGGGCGATCGGGCTGAAATACAGCGATGGGTTCACGCGCTTCTGGCCCAGCGTGTTTACCATCATGGGAATCGCCGGCAGCATGATCCTGCTCGCCATGGCGGCGCGCACGCTCGCAATCGGAACCGCCTATGCCGTTTGGGTCGGTATCGGCGCCGCCGGGACGGTAGCGCTTGGAATCTTTCTTGGTGAACCCGCAGGTCCCTTGCGGCTTTGCTTTCTGGGCCTGCTCTTGATTGCCATCGTCGGGCTCAAGTTGACGAGTAACTAGCAAGCCTATGCTTCGATGGCGCTGCGGTATTCCTCGCCAGCAGAAGTCGCGGCCCGGGCTTGCCACTGGATTCAGAAAGTGAGGAAAAAAACCGCTCATAAGTCACTTATCTGGGCATGTCCTGTGTAACTCACGCCATTGCGGTAAGGGGTGAGTTCAAAGCAAGCAAGTCGACACTGTATTTGTCGCCGTCGGGTCGGTTTTGGATCAATTGCTAACTCAGCAATACCGGCGTGGGCGCCTGCAGCGGATGTGCGTGCACATGGTACAGGACATGCAGCGTTTTCCCCTGGAGCCCCTGGAGGATCAGAACATGGCACGAGTCGCCATCATCACCGGGGCCAGCCGCGGTATCGGTGCGGCCACGGCACTGCTACTGGCCAAACAAGGGTATCGGGTGGTCGTGAACTACCGTGCCAGTGCTCCAGAGGCCGACGCGGTGGTGGCAACCATCGCCGCGGCCGGCGGCGAAGCTGTGGCGATCAAAGCCGACGTCACCGTGCCTGACGACGTCGCCGCCATGGTCGATCAGGTCAATCAGCGCTGGGGTGGAACGGACGTGCTCGTACACAACGCGCTGATCCCATTTGCCATCACGTCGTTCGAAAAGCTGACCTGGGAGCAGCTTGGCAGCAAGCTAAACAACGAACTACACGCCGCGTTTCTGATGACGAAGGCGGTTGTACCGGGAATGGTTTCGCGCAAATACGGTCGGCTAATCTATCTCAGCGCCAACCCGTCGCTCCATCCTCGTGACGGAATGATCGCGATGGGTACCGCCAAGGCAGCCCTGAACGGGTTCGTACGCTACGTGGCCTTGGCACTGGCGCCGCATGGAATCAACGCCAATCTCGTCGCACCGGGCGCGGTAGGGGGGACCAGGGTGACCGAGCAATTGACACCTGAGGAGCTGGGCCACCTCGCCGCGATCACACCGATGGGGAGGCTGGTCCGTCCTGACGACGTCGCCAAGGTCATAGCGTTCTTAGCAAGCGAGGAATCGGGTTTCACCACCGGTCATTACTTGCCGGTCAACGGCGGCGTGGAAATGGACTGAGCGCTGCCGGCGGAAACGCACTTTCCGACATTTGAAGGCGAGGAGAAAGGCTATGGCGCCGATGCCCACGATCGATCTGGCCTATGTCGGCCGTGGTCTCCACGAAGAACTGGTCGCGTATGTGGCCGATCAGGAGGGATGCTTCGAGGACGAGGGGGTGCATGTCGCCGTCCGCGACGGAATCCGGTGGAAAACCGAGCGACTGCGCAACGGCGCAACGATCGGTTTAGGTCGAACATTATTGTCGCGCCTGACCGACCGTATTCCATGGACGATGCTCGCCGTCAACACCCATCGTCCGCTGTTCTGGTTTCTGGGGCGCGGCGATGTGAAATCGATGAATGATCTGCGCGGGCGCCGCCTGGCAGTCCATGCACCTCGCACCGCGCCCGGATGTTTTGCGCGAATCGTGCTCCGCAAGCACGGTCTCGACCCCGATCGCGACTTACAATGCATCGCCCGAGCCCCGGGCGACTACCAGATGGATCTGCGCCGCCTTCGCGACGGTTCGATCGATGCTGCCTATGTGGGGAGCACCTTGGGGCCCGAACAGGTCGCCGCCGAAGAGGGCTTTTCCGTTCTCTCCTGGGTTGGCGACCATTTTCAGATCCCCACGGTGGGAATCGCCGTGGATCCTACTCATAGCCCGCTCGACAACCCGGCGCTAGCGGCGCTGGTGCGGGCGAACCAGCGAGCCCTGCACACGCTCGCCGAAAAGCCGCAGTTGGCCCTCGACTACATCGCCTTGTTCCTCCATCGTCTGACACGTGATGAGGTGCAGCAGTACTACGATCGCTACATCGGCCCCTACTTTACCTCCGACGGCATGGTAGATCTCAACGTCGCTCAGCAAGCAATCGACGCGGTCGCTGCGGAACTCGGCGTCGCGACGGCGTCGGCTGATGAGATCTACTTAACCGCTGCCGCGACGACGCCGCACTCCTCTGCCTAGTTATTTGGTCTCGATATTGCCGGCAGGCACTATTGAGGTAACTTGGGGGGAACACTCGGGTTTACTTTTAGGCGCTAGTACCGGTCGCTGGACGATGGAAGTAAGCAATGCCACTGATGGCCATGAGCTTCACGGCGTTCAAGCCGTGTTGCTGGTGTCGGACGTTGCGGCGACGGTTGCCTGTTAGACATTTGCCGCCGAATTGTAGGGAGCACGCCGACTGTCCCGCATCGCGACGGCACTAGCGTTTTCGCCGCCCACTGGCGACCGGGGAGTGGCCGAGCTGGGATTGATCGACGAATACGAGTTCGTGGTACATCCTCGGCTGACGGGTCATGGACCGACGTTGTTCGCCGGAATTTCAAAACACGTCGACCTGAAGCTCGTAAGCCGGCTGCAACTCAGCCCGAGTGTGATAGCGATGCGGTATGAGCCGCGAAGATGATCAGCCGTCGAATCGCGACCCAACGGCCTCTCCGGCCGCGCGCTTATCGTTGCGGCGGCAAACAGCAATCGGCCGCGCAGACGTCGTGACTCGGCCCGAGCGTTCCCAGCGCGCGGCGCGGGTGGCCGGGCTCGACGCGTTCGAGTACCAATTCGCGGATCATGGCGACGAACTTGGGAGCGGTGCCTGCCGTGCCGGCGCGGACCATGTTCAGGCCGAGCGAATCGCTTAGCTGCCGGGCCTCAATATCCAGATCGTACAGCACTTCCAAGTGGTCCGAAATGAAGCCGATCGGCAAGACCACCACGTCTTTTGTACCTTGCCGGGCCAGCTCGCGCAGCGCGTCAAGGATATCGGGCGCGAGCCACGGCTGTGTCGGTGGACCACTGCGGCTTTGATAGGTCAGTTGCCAGGCGTGTCCTGGAAACGAGGCGGCTACGAGTCGGCACGCTTCGCGCAGCTGCGCCTCGTACTCGCAGTTCTGCGCCATGCCCAGCGGAATGCTGTGCGCCGTGAATACCAGTGGCGTGCCGGCACGTCGGTCTGCGGGGATCGTTTCTAGCGACTGCGATACACGCCCGACCATGGTTTCAATGAAGAGCGGATGATTGAAGAACATCCGCAGTCGGTCGAGGCGCGGGGCGGCAGGCCCGACCTCGCGCTGCGCGGCCTCGATGTTCTCGCGGTATTGCCGGCAGCCCGAGTAGGAGCTGAACGCCGACGTGAAGAACACCAGGGCACGGCGGACGCCCTGCGCGGCCATTTCCCGTACGGAGTCGGCGAGGAACGGATGCCAATTCCGATTGCCGAAATAAATCGGCAGCCGTGGCCCATGCTGCTCGAATTCCCGCGTCAGGGCGTCGATCAGCGCGCGGTTCTGGTCGTTGATCGGGCTTTTGCCGCCGAAATGGTGATAGTGCTCGGCGACTTCCAGCAGCCGCTCGCGCGGCACATTGCGACCGCGCGTGACATTCTCGAGAAACGGCAGCACGTCGTCGGGCTGCTCGGGGCCGCCAAAGGATAGCACCAGCAGTGCGTCGTACGGTTCAACTCCGGCAGCGTGCAAAGGGGCTCTCCGGCAAAACAGAATCTCACCCTCGGATTATCGGCCGAGGTACGACGGCCTTCAAGGCGGCTTCTTCCACGCGAAGTCGTCCACGCCCGCAAAAGCAAGCGTTGACAATCAGGCGACGGGGCGCGATTCTTTTGTCGAGGAGCCCAAAGTCACGGAGGACGCCGCGATCAACCAGGTTTCGTTACAAGTTCTGCGCCGCAGCGATCTCTGTCGCGGTCTGAGCCCGGCCGAAGTGCAAACGGTGGCCGATGCGGTGCGCCCGATGGTGGTCGCCAGCGGCGATCTGATTTGCCGGCAGGGGGACACCGGCTACACGATGTACGTCGTCGTGCGCGGCCGCGTGAAATTGGCCGTCGATAGCCACGGCGAGCCGTACCGCCTGCTGGGCTACATCGGTCGCGGCCAGCACTTTGGCGAAATGGCCGTGCTCACCGACGGATTGCGCACCGCCACCGCGTCGGCCGTGATCGATAGCGAACTGCTGGAACTGGATCGCGACAGCTTCGAGCGCCTGTTGGATTCGGTTCCTGGATTTGCCGCGAATCTAAGTCGTTCGCTCGGACTGCGTTTGCGCTGGGATTCGCGCGGCCGCAAGCGCAACCAGGAGCTCTCGCTCGTCGGCATCGTCAATTCCACGCTGCGCACCCAAGGATTCGTGGGCCCACTGGCACAGGCCCTGGCGGCTGGCGGCGAATCGGTCGAAGTCCTCACCGACCGGCCGGAAAAGTGGCCGGCCGAGGGCAATTACTTGATCGAGCGTATCCCGGCAGGGCTATCGGGCCAGGACAAAGTGCGCGTCGTGCGCGAACGTTTGCAGCAAGTCGTCGAGCATCATACGCGCGTGTTGTTGGACCTGACGCAAGCCGGCCTGGAGAACGAGCTACCGCAACTATTGAGCATGTGCGAGGAAATCTGGTGGCTTGTCGAGACGCGCTATGCCGGCACGAGTTGGGAGAACCTGCGCAAGCTGCTGGCCGCCGAGCCGCGGCTGGCCGGCCGCCCGCGGATTGTTTGGATCATGGGCGCGAGCGAACGCTTTGCACCGGCGCTACCGAACGACGCCCGGGTGGCGCGCCCTGATTTCAAAGTCGTGCTCGACGAACCGCGGCAAGCGACCAGCCGCCAGCATGAACAGGGAATCAGCCGGCTGGTGCGCCATCTGCAGGGCGTGCGCATCGGGCTGGCGCTCGGCGGCGGCGGCGCGCGCGGACTGGCGCACTTGGGAGCCCTACGCCGCTTGGAAAGCGCCGGGCTTTCGTTCGATATGATCGCCGGTACCAGCAGCGGCGCCCTGATGGGGGCCGCCTACGCGGCCGGCTTCTCGCCGCCGGAGGCCATCGAAGCCTTTCGCGAGGCGCTCACGCCACCGCGAATATGGCGCGCCATACCAGGCGGAGATCGCATCTACATCTGGACGATGTTCCGCATCGGGGCGTGGGATCGGATGCTGCGGCACTTTTTCGGCGACGCCACTCTCGAGCAATTGCAATTGCCGTTGGCCACGGTGGCCGTCGATTTGGTGAGCGGCAAACAAGTGATTCGTGACCGCGGCGACGCGGTGCGCGCCGTCGTCGAGAGTATCAATGTGCCGATGATTTCTCGGCCCATTCTCACCGACGGTATGGCGCTGGTCGACGGCGGAGTGCTCAACAACCTGCCCGCCGATGTGTTATCGGAGCGCGGGGCATCGTTCGTCGTGGGCATCGACGTAGCAACCCGCATGCCGGCGCGTTTTGGCGGTAATGAGCCGGGAACGCCGACCGAGCGCATGCGCCGCGCGGGCCCCCTGGAAACGCTATTTCGGGTCAACGAGGTGCAGGCCTATGGCATTACGGCGCTACGCAGCGGCGCCGTGGACTTGATGATCACGCCCGACACCTCGGCGTTCGAGTTTGCCGATTTCGAGAGCGCGCGGGAGCTGGCGGACGTGGGCGAGGCGGCGGCCGAAAGGATGCTGCCGCAACTGACACAGATGCTGCGCGAGTTGCGCGGCAAACGGTGAAAGAGCGGTCGCCCTTATAATAGGCGCGCACACCGAGCGCCCCGGCGCCGCGATCGAGGCGCGGCAAATATCACAAGTGACCCCGACGGGATTCGAACCCGTGTTGCAGGCGTGAAAGGCCTGTGTCCTAGGCCGGCTAGACGACGGGGCCAGCCTGGCGATAGCCAAGACGGCTGTATAATCGTGCGGACGATAAGCCGTCAAGTAGCATGCATGCACGCGGGCGAAATCAGCTTGGCTTCGAAGCGAAGCGCACCGACCGCAAACGGTCGCAGATTGCTAGCCGCGCGAGCAAGAGATCGAGAAGACGAAGCCAGTGCGATCAGACAGCAAGCGCGATTTAGGCTTCGGCCGCGGGTTCGGCCCCCGCGACGTCCGGCTTTGGTGCGTGCTTGTCGGCGCCGCTACCATGATCGTCATTGCGATGGATCGCCTGGTAGACCTCGCTGCGATGCACCGGAACTTCCTTGGGTGCTTCGACTCCCAAGCGGACCTTATCCCCCCGGATTTCGACCACGACGATGGTAATGTCATCGTTGATGACAATACTTTCGTTCTTCTTCCGCGATAGGACCAACATCGGACGTTCCTTCGTTTGGAAAGCTTCCCTGGGGGGGAGCGACTTCCTTGTATCTGGTCAGTAATCCGCACGACGGGCGGACCACGGAAACCGACAATTTCGGGTCAACTTCCGTACATCACCCAGGTGATTTACCTCATTTCACTCTACGTAGCCCAGGAAACTAGTCAAGTTATTCGATTGGCCACCCCGGGGTTTTTACGCCACTTTGGCACGCAATTCGTTGGGGTAAAGTCACCAGCGCCGATTTGATCGCCCCTGAGGAATTTGCGACGACGATATAGAATCACTTGTCCTGTAAGGACTTACATGACCTGATGACCGTTACAAGAGACACCGCCCCGTGGGCCAGGTACCGTCGGCCAACGGCCTGATTTTCGACAAGTGAAGCTTCGGTTTTGGGCACGTCCGGCTCGGGAAGATCCCCATCCGGCGAGGTGGACGCCTTTGGCGGATGGACTTTCGCGCGCCGATGTTGCGGCAAATTGTCGGACCTCAGCGCGACCATTCTCCTTCGGACAAAGACCATGGCTCGATGCCCACCCGCGCGCAATCCGTGTTCGATCCACCCAGTCACCGGAGGTCAACAGGGAGCGCGCGCTAGGGCTGGCGTAGCGCCTACGATGCGGGCATGGCCAAGGATTCCTGCGATTCGGCTTTCGATTTCCGTTGCCATGGTGCGGCTCGCACGCGAGTCCTTGCGGGTATTTTCGGCGTGCCTATAATCGGGATCGATCGGGACCTGCGCGGCGCGTGCGAGCGCCTGCGCACATCAGAATTGTCCTTCCCGACGCCAAGAATCGCCCCTATCACGCGGTATCCTCACCATGTTGGAATGGTTTCGGAATATTCGTGACGCCGTATTCACGGTCGCGCACGGCTTGTATGTGACGCTGCGCTATTGGCTTGCGACGTACGATCCGCAGCGCAAGACGTTCACCGAAAAGTACGAGTATCCGGAACTGCCGGTACCCGTCGCCCCGCGTTATCGCGGTTTTCACCGCTATGACCTGACGACCTGCATCGCCTGCGATCAGTGCGCCAAGGCCTGCCCCGTCGACTGCATCTACATCGGCAAGGAACGCGTTACGCATGGTAAAGGGTTCAAGGTCACGGGTTTTACGATCGACTACACGAAGTGCATGTTCTGCGCGTTGTGCGTGGATCCCTGCCCGGTGGATTGCATATTTATGGGAGCGACGCACGATCTGAGCTGCTATAGCCGCGACGGATGCATCGTCGACTTCTCGCGACTGCCTGTGGACGTTGCCTGGGGTCGGGCGACGTTGAATCCGACGGCCGTTGCCGGTTCGAAGATCATTGCCGAGCCGGTACACGGCGGCCCCAACCAGTAAGCTGGCCACCAATCGCTGTGACCAAGAGCAAAGCACCAGCAGAGTAAAGAGGTTCGGTCATGCCTGGCGAGCCGTTCGAGGGACGCAAGATCTTCACCGTCGAATCGGCCAATGCGTCGCTGCCGCTGGTGCGGGCCATCGTGAACGACCTGGCCCAACTCTCGCGCGAAGTCGTCGAGCGGCGCGAGCGGCTGGCGCTATTGCTGGCCGGCCGTGAACGCAGCCCGCAGGACGCTTACGGCGAAGAGCTGTCGCAAATCGAAGAGGAATTAGAGAAGGACAGCCGGCGGCTGCAGGAATACGTCGAGGAGCTGCAAGCGCTGGGCGTGGAGCCCAAGAACGGCCCCGACGGGCTGGTCGATTTTCCCGCGACGCATGAGGGACGGCCGATTTATCTGTGCTGGAAGCTCGGTGAGCCCGAAGTGCTGCACTGGCACGAGCTGGATGCCGGCTTCCGCGGCCGTCAGCCGCTGACGGCGGGTGCCTCGGTGGGCGGTTCCGGGACGAACGACAGCATTTCCGGCTGACGACACGGCAGCATAATGCTGTTCGACTCGAGCTCATTGGCGCGAAGCGCGCCTTGCAACCGCCGCACTTTCGTCTCGGCAATCGTCCTTGATTCCGTTTTGAATTCGGGCCCTTCAAGACGCTCGAACTTTTTTCATTTACAATGCATAAATAGCGTGGGCGGTATCGCTCGACATGGCTTCCGGGCGAGGAAACACATCTGTTCGAGATCAAGGACAAGGGCGGTGCTGTTCTGCACCGAATCGAAGCGCGGCGGCTCGACAAGGCAAACTTGACCGGGCTTGTTTTGCGATGCGCGAATTTATCGGGCCTGAGCCTGACGCGGGCCGTGCTGCGCAAGGCGGATTTGTGCGAGGCAGATCTCTCGTTCGCCAATCTCGCCTCGGCCGACCTTGAGCAGGCATTGCTGGTGCGCGCCAACTTCAATTGCGCGATGCTCATCGCCGCGTCGCTCGCCGAATGCGACTTGCGCGAGGCCAACCTGCGGCATGCCAGCATGTTTCAGGCCAATTTGCGCGGCGCGCGGCTAGAGCGGGCGAGCCTGTTGGGGACCGACCTGTCGAGCGTCGACCTTACGGATGCGAACCTGCTGGGCGCCGTCTACGACGCCCGTACGCGCTGGCCCGACGGCTTCGATCCCCTGCCGGCCGGAGCGGTGGCCAAAGGGTAGCGGCCGGTTACCGTAGAAAATGAGGGGTGCCATGCTCACGCTTGCGTGAGCATGTGGCTCGATCTCTTGCCAGTTGAGCATGGCCACGGCAAGCGTGGCCATGGCCCCCAGAGCCCGCATCGAATTGTGGTAGACCACTCGTCAGGGTGCCGTGCTCGTGAAACGGATTTCCCCTCCTTCCTTGCCGAAAGTCCATGCGGCCAACGGTCCCGGTAGGGTTGCAAAAGGGGCCGCTTGGCCTAGAATTCTGCTTTTGCGGGGAAGTTTCCCGCTTCGCCCTAATTCTCTCGGGTGCCGCGTCATGTCGCCGACCTTGATCGCCGGGTATCTGGCGTTGTTCTTCGGCTTTGGTTTTTTCTTCCTCTTCATCCACCTGGTGATGGGGAAATTCATTCGCCCCAAGAAACCCTCGGTCGAGAAGTTGCAGGTTTATGAGTGTGGCGAGCCGGCCATCGGCTCGAGCTTCGTGCAGTTCGACTTGCGATTCTACGTCGTGGCCTTGTTGTTCATCATCTTCGACGTCGAAGTGGCTTTCTTCTTTCCGTGGGCCGCCGTGTTTGGCAAGGCCACCGAGTTGATGGATCCCCATGTCGCGGGCCGCACCCAGATCGTGGCGATGAAGGAGAACGATAAGCTCAGCCCACCGGTCAGCGCCGTGTACGACGCGCTGGACGTGCCCGAGGCGGCTCGTCCCACGGCGGCCGATGCCGAGCAAGTGCCCGAGACGGCTCGCATGCTGGCCGCGCTCTCGATCGCGGATATTCTCGTCTTCTTTGCCGTTCTACTGGTCGGGTTTGCCTACGTGTGGCGCCGTGGCGACCTGGATTGGGTACGTGCGCTGAGCGTCGAGCGCGGGCGGCGCGGTCCGGCACCTCCCGACGTGATCGAGGAAGAGGAGCCGATGTTGGTCGGTTGAGCGGGGCGCATGGCCTGGGCCGCGGCTGCACGTGGTTGCCGCCGCTCTTTTGTCTAATTTGAGCGAACGATATTCGATGAGCGGCCAAACATTTCTCGATACCCTGCAGAAGCGATTCGGTGAGGCAATCACCGGCAGCAACTTCGAAGCCATCGATCCGTGGATCGAGGTATCGCCCGAGGGACTGGTCGACGTCTGCACATTTTTGCGCGACGACCCGAAGCTGCGTTTCAACCTGCTGAACTGCATCACGGTGGTCGACTATTTCGAGCCCGACCCGAAGAAGGCGGCCAAAGCCGGCTTCGACCCGCACCTGGAGCTCGTCTATCACTTGTGGAGCATTCCGAACAAATCGAGCCTGGTCGTGAAGGTCATGCTGCCGCGTTGGAAGGACGACACGCCGGGCGAACTGCCCGAGGTGCCGACCGTCAGCGGCGTGTGGAGCACGGCCGACTGGCACGAGCGCGAGACGTACGACCTGAGCGGCGTGCGCTTCGTGGGGCACCCGAACCTGCGGCGCATCTTGTGCCCCGAGGACTGGGTCGGTCACCCGCTGCGCAAGGATTACGAGATGCCGCTTGAGTACCACGGCATCCGCGGCCGCTAAAGCGGCGGCGCGAGTCGGCCCCGCATAGACAGCACTATTCTGTAAAAACCATACGCGACGAAGTTTCATGGCCACGCACCTCGACGATCCCCGCATTATCGAGTTCGACGTTCGCACCGACGAAATGTTGGTGAACATGGGACCGCAACATCCCAGCACCCACGGGGTGCTGCGCCTGGTGCTGCGGACCGACGGCGAGGTCGTTTCGGAGTGCACCCCGCACATCGGCTATCTGCACCGCTGTGCCGAGAAGATCGGCGAGAATCTCACGCCACGACAGTGGATTCCGTACACCGACCGGATGGACTATCTGGCCGGGATGAACATGAATCTCGGCTGGGCGCTGGCCGTCGAGAAGCTGATGAAGTATCAGTTGCCCGACAAGGCGAAGCACCTGCGTGTGATCATTTCGGAGTTGAACCGCATCGCCAGCCACCTGGTCGGCATGGGCGCCTATGGGCTCGACCTGGGTACGTTCAGCCCGTTTTTGTACGCCTTCCGCGAGCGCGAAAAGATCCTGGACTTGTTCGAACTCGCCTGTGGCGCCCGGCTCACGTACAGCTATTTGACCGTCGGCGGCGCGACGCACGACCTCCCCTCGGGCTGGCTGAAGAAGTGCGAGGAATTTCTCGATCAGTTGCTCCCAGTGATCGTCGAGTGCCATACGCTGTTGACCACCAATGCGATCTTCGTGAAGCGCACGGCCGGCCTGGGCATCCTCTCGCCCGAGATGGCGATCGACTACGGTTGCACCGGCCCGGTACTGCGTGGCAGCGGCGTGGATCACGACCTGCGCCGCGACGGCGAGGATCGTTACACCGACATGTACGACGGCTACGCGTTCGAGGTCATCGTGCAAAAGGACGGGCATTACCCGCGCGACCACGACTATCCCGCCGTGCCCCATGTGGCCGTTTTGGGCGATTGTTGGCACCGTTTTTATGTGCGGATGCTGGAAGTGATGCAGTCGATCGACCTGGTGCGCCAGGGAATTGATCGCTACAGCACGGCCAAGGGAGATTTCGGCACGCCCGTGAAGCTGACCGAGAAACTGCCCAAGGGAGAGGCGTACCTCGAGACCGAGGCGCCGCGCGGGCAGATGGGCTTCTACATCGTCAGCGACGGCGCGAGTATTCCGCGCCGCGTGCGGGCGCGCAGCAGCAGCTTCTGCAACTTGTCGGTGACGCACGAGCTGTGCCGCGGCTGCCTGATTGCCGACGTGCCGGCCATCGTCGGCTCGCTGGACGTGGTGATGGGCGAAATCGATCGCTAATTGCTACGCGCGGGGCAGAAGCCCGACGGGTGCATTGCCCGAAGCTTACTTCTCTGGCAGGTAACTTCCGTGCCACGAAGTCGGGGCAGGTGCCGTGCGGCGCTGCGCGCGATCCGTTGCATTGGCTCGACCCATCGCGCCTCGGCCTTTGCCAGCCGGATCAAGTCGGATTGACCGCGCTATCGGGTGTGACGGCCGAGGTGTTTTCGACAGGCGGCAAATTCGTGTCTTGGGGGGCTTGAACAGACCCCGGACCTTGTGCCATATTTCACGATCTTACGGGACTCCCGTACTCGGTAACGAGTTACGCATCGGTGCGATCGCAGCGCCGGCCGAGGGTCTCGCGGCTCATACGAGCGACTTGTAAATCGCTCAGGGATGATTCACACGGTGGCTGAAGCACTGGCGAGTTATCTGCCGCAGTCGCTGGCTCCGCTGGCGTATGTCGCTGTCGGTTTGGTGCAGTGTCTGCTCTTGTTGCTGGTGCCGTTCATCGGCGCCATGTTCTTCGTGTGGGTCGAGCGCAAGGTCTCGGCGCGCATTCAAGACCGTCTCGGCCCGACACGCTGCGGCGGCAAGTACGGCTGGCTGCAATTGCTGGCCGACGGTTTGAAGCTGATCACGAAAGAAGACCTGCGTCCGAAGGATGCCGACGCGGTGCTGTTCCGCCTGGCGCCGTACGTGAGTTTCTGCGCCTCGTTCGCCGCGCTCTTGGCACTGCCGTTCGCCAGCGGTTGGGTCGCGCAGCAAATGGACGTGGGCGTGTTCTTCATCCTGGCCGTGCTAGGGCTGGAAGTCTTTGGCGTCATCCTGGCCGGATATGCTTCGGCCTCGAAGTGGTCGTTGTTCGGCGCCATGCGCGAGGCGGCCCAAGTCGTGAGCTACGAAGTGCCGCTGGGCATGTGCGTCGTAGTGCCGGTCTTGATCACCGGCCAGATGGACCTGGTGAAGATCGCCGACATGCAGCAAGGCCTGTTTACCAACTGGCTCGTGTTTCACGATCCGTTCACGTTCATCACGTTCTGGGTTTATTTCACCTGCGCCACGGCCAGCGTGAATCGCGCCCCGTTCGACCTGGCCGAGGCCGAGAGCGAATTGGTCGCCGGCTTCCATACCGAGTATTCCGGCTTCCGCTGGTTGGCATTTTACATGGCCGAATACGGTTCGATGTTCATCGTCAGCGGGCTGGCCGCCATTCTGTTCTTCGGTGGCTGGAACGGACCGGTACCGGTGGCGTCGATCTTGCACCTGACCCCCGAACATGGTCCCGTGCTGGCCTGGATCGGCAACCTGCTGGGGCTGTTCAACTTCATCTTCAAGTGCGTGGCCGGCGTGACCTTCATGATCTGGGTTCGCTGGACGCTCCCTCGCTTGCGCATCGACCAGGTGATGCAGGTGTGCTTGAAGTACTGCACGCCGATCGCGGCCGTGATGTTCCTGGGGGCTACGCTGTGGACGTTCTACCTGCCGGGCGGATTGGGGCTGCGTGCGATGCCCTATGCCGAGCGGTATTTGAAATTCGATGATGCGAAGAAACCCGAAGCGCCGAAGGCGGACGCCAACGTAGCCCAGGCCGCTGGGATGACGCACCTGAGCGCCGTCGCCCGCTCGGCGGCGGAAGGGGAGTGAGCGTGGACGCGATCAACTGGCACACATTCTTCTTTTTGCTGTTCTCGCTGTTCGCGTGCGGCTTCGCCGTGGCGACGGTCGTGGCGGCGAACATCGTGCGGATGGCGATGTGCCTGATCATTTCGCTCGGTGCGACGGCCGGCCTGTTCTTTCTGGCCGGCGCCGATTTCGTCGGCTCGATGCAACTGTTGATCTACGTCGGCGGCACGCTGGTGCTGTTGATCTTCGGCGTCATGCTCACGGCGCAAGGCCCGTTCGTCTCGATGAAGACGGCCGGCGGCGATTGGATCGTGGCCGTGATGCTCTCGGGCTGCCTGGCGGCGCTCTTGGTGCCGGCGGCGTTTGCCATTCCCGATTGGCGCAATCGTCCGGCGACGGCCGAAGCGCACGAGGATCATCATGCCGCCCAGTCGACGGGCGCGAAGGTGCGTTTGACGTCCGCCGTTGAAGAGGAGATCGACGAAAAGACAACCATCGAGTTCACCCCGCTAACGACGGGCGGCGGCGTTCCCGACGCGCCGCCGAAGACCTCCACGCCGATCGGCCTAGGGCTGTTGGGCGCGCGTGTCGATCGCTTGCAGCCAGGGTCCGAATCGCTGAAGCCTGGCATGTCGGGCTATTTGCTTCCGTTCGAATTGGTGTCGGTCCACTTGCTGGTCGTGCTCGTGGGGGCGGCGTACCTGGCCCGCACCAAGCGTCGCGCCCGGCCTAGATCATAACCGTCCGACTTGCATCGTCCGCCGAGCGAGAAGTCGGCACCTAGAACCATGCAGTTTTTAACTCAACCCGTCGGCGTTTCGCACTTCCTGGTCGTGGGCGCGGTGCTGTTTATTTGCGGCGTCGTGTGCATGGCGGTGAAGCGGAACGCGCTGGGGATCCTGATGGGCGTCGAGCTGGTGCTCAACGGCGCGAACGTCAACTTCGTGGCGTTCAGCAGCGACTTCTTGAGCGACAACTCCCCATACTCCCTCGGGCTGGACGGGCAGTTGATTTCGCTTTTCGTCATCGTTCTGGCCGCGGCCGAAGCCGCCGTGGCATTGGCCATCACTTTGAACTTCTATAACAATCACGCCACGATCGACGTCGATCGCGCGGATGAACTAAAAGGCTGATGTCACCCGACCAATCATTGCCGCTGTTGCTTGGGCTGGCCTGGCTGGTGCCGCTGGCCTCGTTCGCGCTGATCGTGCTGTTTGGCCCGCGCATGGGCAAGCACGGCATCCTGGCCAGCTATGTGGCAACGGGCGCGATTCTCACTTCCTTCGTGCTGTCGTTCACGGCGTTTTGCATATGGCATTTCGGGCAGCTCGGCTACCACCGGGGCTCGGACGTTGCACACGCCAATGTCGCGGTCGGCGAAACCGTCGATCAGGCCATCGCTGAAGAGCACGCCACGGCCGAGCATGCGGGCGAAGTACACGAAGGCGCAGCTCATGAAGGTGGGCACGCGGGCCACGGCCTGCCGACCAAGCCGTCGGTAGCCTACACCGGCGATTTGTACAAGCTCGCGCAGGTCGGCCGTTTGAAGCTGGCGATCAGCTACTACATCGATTCGCTGACCGTGCTCATGTTCACCATGGTGTCGCTGATCGCGACCCTGATTCATTTCTACGCCTACGGCTACATGCACGACGAGCTGCATGAGGTCGTCGATCACGAAGTCACGCTCTCCGACGGTCACCACCTCCATCGGCCCGGACGCTTTCACCGGTTCTTCCAGTACCTGTCGCTGTTCTGCTTCAGCATGCTGGGGTTGGTGTACGCCGGGAACATCCTGATGGTGTTCGTCTTCTGGGAACTGGTGGGCATTTGCTCCTACTTCCTGATCGGCTTCTACATCGAGCGAAAGAGCGCCTCGAACGCCGCCAACAAGGCGTTCATCGTCAACCGTGTCGGCGACTTCGGCATGATCATCGGCCTGATGGCCCTGTGGGCCAGCCTGGGCACCTTTGCGTTCGGCGACTATCGCAATGAAAAGGGCGAGGTAGTCGAGACGGGCATTTTCAGCACCGTCCGTCCCGCGGAGAACAACTATCAGTTGACCGTGCCCGACGGCATGGTTCGCTACGCCGCCATGGATCAGATCGCGGCCGGCGTCGAGCCCTCGGCCGAGCAGATTCAAACCTGGCGCGAAGAGGGTTACGGTTACTGGCTGCTGGTGATTGCGGGTGTCGGCATCTTCTGCGGGTGCGTCGGCAAAAGCGCACAGTTCCCGCTGCACGTCTGGTTGCCCGACGCGATGGAAGGTCCCACGCCTGTTTCGGCACTTGTCCACTCGGCCACGATGGTGGCCGCCGGCGTGTACCTGGCCGGGCGGTTCTATCCCGTGTTTGCCCCCGAAGTGCTCTTGGTCATCGCGTACGCGGGTTGCATCACGCTGTTTCTCGCGGCCACGATCGCCATCACGGCGGTCGATATCAAGCGCGTGCTCGCTTACTCCACGGTCAGCCAGTTGGGCTACATGATGCTCGGCTTGGGTGTCGGCGGTTGGGCGGCCGGTTTGTTCCACCTGGTGACGCACGCTTTCTTCAAAAGCTTGTTGTTCATGTGCTCGGGCTCAGTGATTCACGCCACGCACACCAATGACATGCGTCGTATGGGTGGGCTGCGGCACAAGATGCCATGGACCGCTTACACGATGCTCGTCGGCGTGCTGGCGATCTACGGTGCCGCGATTCCGTTCGTCATCGGCTTCAGCGGCTACTACTCGAAGGACTCGATCGTCGCCCAGGTCTTGTCGTTCTATAACGTCAACCCGACGCACGGCGGCGTCTTCTTCGCCCTGTCGGTCGGCGGCGCCGGGATCACGGCGTTTTACATGTTCCGGCTGTGGTTCATGACGTTCGCCGGCAAGCCGCGCGATCATCACGTGTACGATCACGCGCACGAGTCGCCGCCGGTGATGTACATTCCGCTGGTGGTGCTGGCGGTGTTCGCCGTGATCGTCGGCTTCCCGTGGTTCCCGTTCAGCGTGGTAAAGCTGCTCGAACAGGCGCGGGGCGTCGGCATCGGTGCCGCGGCGACCGGATATCTGCTGCCCAGTTTGGTTTTTCCCGAAGAGCCGCTCAGCCACTCCGACGCGATTCACGGGCTGGCCGAAGTGTCGTTGTTCTTCGTCGCTTTGGCGGGCTTGGTCCTGTCGGCCGCGTTCTACGCCTTCAACCGGTTGAATCCCGAGGACGTGCGCCGCCAATTCGCGCCGATCTACCGGCTGTTCTGGAACAAGTGGTATTTCGACGAGCTGTACAACGCGATCTTCGTGCGGCCCGTCTTGTTCTTCTCGAAGCTGGTGGCCAATTTCGACCGCCAGGTGATTGACGGTGCGATCGATAATCTGGCGCGTGGCGTTCGTTCGATCGCCAGTATCGACGACCTGATCGATCGCTACCTGGTCGACGGCCTGGTCAACGTGGTGGCCGCCTGGACCTGGTCGATCGGCAATTCGTTCCGCACGCTGCAGACCGGCAAGCTGCGGCAATACGTGATGCTGATCGTGATCGGCACCGTGGCGTTGACGCTCTTGATCCGCTGGAGCGTGGCGGCGACGACCTGACGCGGCATGCCCGCAGCGACAACATTCACACAGAACCGACCAACGGTAACTGACTGACGACGAAAGCTGACCGACGATGGCACCGAACTACGAATCGAATTACATGCTGCTGTTGAGCTTGATCGTGTTTTTGCCGGCAGTGGGCGCTTTTGCCCTGATGCTGCCGATATTCTCGAACAAGCGGCCCGACGCCATTCGCCTGTTCAGCCTGGTGATCACGATCGCCGTGTTCGGCCTGACGGCCTATATGTGTTTCGATCGCGGCAGTGAAGCAGCGGGCACTTCCCGTTTCGAGGTCGGGCAGGCCGCGATGCAGGACACCTTCTCGATCGATTGGATCAAGTCGTTCAACATCTATTACTACATGGGCGTCGACGGCATCAGCTTCACGCTCTTGGTGTTGACCTCGTTCGTCACCCTCTTGGCCATGGGCGCCAGTTGGAACATCACCAAGCACGTAAAGGCGTATTGCATCCTGTTCTTGCTCCTGGAGACGGGCATGCTGGGGGTGTTCCTGGCGCTCGACTTCTTCCTGTTCTACGTCTTCTGGGAAGTGATGCTGCTGCCGATGTACTTCCTGATCGGCGTGTGGGGTGGTCCGCGCCGCGAGTATGCCGCGATCAAGTTCTTCCTGTATACGCTCGTGGGCAGCGTGCTGATGTTGATCGCAATCCTGATGCTGTACTTCAACAGCGACCTGAAGTTGCTCAGCCCCGAGCAACTGGCCAAGGCTCACGTGCCGGAGACGGTTATCACGGCCATTACCGAAGACGCGGCCGCGCCGGCCCATACGTTCAACTTGCTGGCCCTGGCCGAACTCGCGCAACTACCGGATTCGCCGTTCGATGCCGAGCTGTGGCTGGGCAAGTCGATCCAATGGTGGGCTTTCGTGCTGCTCTTTATCGGCTTTGCCATCAAGGTGCCGATCGTGCCCGTGCATACGTGGTTGCCTGACGCGCACGTCGAGGCTCCGACGCCAATCTCGATGATCCTGGCCGGCGTGCTCTTGAAGATGGGCGGCTACGGCATCATCCGCATCTGTTACCCGATCTGCCCCGACGCGGGTTATGACCTGGCGTACGTGGTGGCCGGCATCGGCGTCTTGAGCATGGTTTATGGTGCTTTCGCCGCCATGGCGCAGAAGGATTTCAAACGGCTCGTCGCTTACAGCTCGGTGAGCCACATGGGTTACGTGATCCTGGGGATCGGCGTGTGGAGCGCTTGGATCGGCACGGATTACAACCCCGACTATTGGGCGCTGGGCATGAACGGCGCCATGTTCCAAATGATCGCCCACGGCATCAGCTCGGCCGGCATGTTCTTCATGGTCGGCGTGATATACGACCGCGTGCATCATCGTAACCTGGACGAATTCGGCGGATTGTTCGCGCGGATGCCGGTCTATAGCGGCCTGGCGTTCGGCATCTTCTTCGCCGGCCTCGGGTTGCCCGGCTTGTGCGGCTTCATCGGCGAAGTCTTCGTGACGCTGTCGGTCTGGTCGTTCAGCAAGACGCTGGCCGTGATCTCGGCCTCGGTCGTCGTGCTGACGGCCGGCTACATCTTGTGGACGCTGCAGCGCGTTTACCTGGGACCGGAATACAAGGGACCGCACGGCGAGGATATTTACCCGATGACCCCGCGCGAGTTGGCGATAGCCGCGCCGCTCTTGGCATTCGCCATCGTCTTCGGTGTTTACCCGCAGGCGGTGTTCCGGTACCTCACGCCGAGCGTGAACAAGGAAATCCACGAGCTGGCCGACTGGACGCGCACCGTGAAGCAACCGCGGATCGATGCGGCCGAGGATCTGTCGGAAATGGCCCTGGCAGCACAGCGATAAAAGCGGCACAGCGATAACCAACAGACAAGAAACTAAACAGCCGTGAATTTTCAGGAACTGGTCAATAATCTGCGGTTAGACACGATCGACGTGTCGCTCCCTGGCTTCCGGCCGGAGTTGGCGATCTGCGCGACGATCGTCGTTATGCTGCTGCTTCGTTTGCCGAGATTTCGGGTCGACGCGTTTTACGTGGCGCTGGCCGGTTCGGTGGCGGCGCTCGTGCTGGCGGCCCCCTGGCGCTACCTGGGCAGCGAACCGGTCGTGGGGGGCAGCCCCTACCCGACCGAGCTTTTCACCGGCATGCTGCTGTTCGACGGCTTCACCGTCTATTTCCGCTCGGTGCTCTTGATCTTTGCCGTGTTGTTTCTGGTAATGACGCGCCTGTCGGGCATTCCCGATTCGGAAGATGGCGCCGACTTCTACACGCTCATCCTGGGCGCGACGCTGGGCATGTGCATCATGGCCTCGGCGAATCATCTGTTGATGATTTTCCTGGGCGTCGAGATGGCCAGCGTTCCGTCGTACGCCTTGGCTGGCATTCTCAAGGGACGCCGGCAGAGCAGCGAAGCGGCACTCAAGTATTCCGTCTTCGGCGCCGGCACCGCGGGCGTCATGCTCTACGGCATCAGCTTGCTGGCCGGTGCGACGGGCTCGGCCCACATCCCCACGATTGTTTCGCAGCTCACCACGATGTCGGCCGAAGCGTTCGGCCAGCGCGAGGCGGTGCTGATGCTCGGGGGCCTGATGATGGCCGTCGGCCTGGCGTTCAAGCTGTCGGCCGTGCCGTTCCATTTCTGGTGCCCGGACGTGTTCGAGGGGGCCAGCGCCGAGGTGGACGCGTTTTTGTCCGTCGCGTCGAAGGCGGCGGCCATGGCCTTGTTGATTCGCGTCGGCATTGGCTTCGCGCACCAGGCGCAAGTCGCGGAGCCCGTGGCCCTGCACGACCGGCAAGCCCAAGTGACACTCGTCGCGAACGTACAGGACGTGCCGGATGCCGAACCTGCTCCGGGCGAAGGGCTCAAGCGCGATCTGGCCCTTATCGACCTCGGTAAGGCCGGGCAGTTGGAGCTGGATCTCGACGCCAAGCCGACCGTGCTCGAGCGCAGCCGTGATTACATCGTGGGCGTAATCGCCTTTCTGGCCGCGATTACTTGCACGTTCGGCAACCTGGCCGCTTATGCTCAGACGAATATCAAGCGGCTGTTCGCCTATTCGACGATTGCCCACGCCGGCTACATGATGATGCCGGCCGCGGCTGCGGTGGCCCTCATCGGGCGCGACGACGGTGCCGCCGAACAAAGCGTGGCGGCCGTAGCCTTCTACGTCGGCGTGTACTTGTTCATGAACCTGGGGGCGTTCGCCGTCGTGGCTTTCCTGCGGAACGCCATGCGTAGCGAAGAGATCAAGGACTACGCCGGCCTGATCCGCACGTCGCCGGGCCTGGTCGTGTGCTTTTCGATCATTTTGATCAGCCTGATCGGCTTGCCGTTCTTCAGCGGCTTCATCGCCAAGTGGCTGGCGTTCTACGCGCTCGTGCCGGCCAAGTTGTACTGGCTGCTGGTCGTGGGCGGATTGAACACCGCGCTCAGCCTGTTCTATTACCTGCGGATCGTCAAGACGATGACCATGGATCCCGAGCCGGCGGATCGTTTGCCGGTCGATTTCTCGATGGTCTCGGCCGAGGGAGCGTTCGTCGCTCTTATCACGCTGCCGGTTGTCGTGCTGGGCGTGGCCTGGGATCAACTGTATCAGTGGGCCGCGGTGGCCAGTCATCAATTGCTGAACTAAGAGCGCAAAACGATTCATGCCCTCGGCCAAAACCATCGACCTACTGAACGAATTGTTCGCGATCGAGAATCGCTCGCTTCCCACGTACCTGGCCGACGCTTGCCCCTGGACGCATCCGGGCGATGAGCCGGCGAGCCAGGCGCTTGTGCATATCCTGGCCGATCAGCAGCAGATGGTGGGCCGTCTGGGCGATCTGATCGACGCCCGCGGCGGCCGCGTGGACCGCGGTTCATTCCCGATGGAATACACGGACATGAACCTGCTGTCGCTCGATTTTCTGGTGCTGGAGTTGATCCGCTGCCAGAAGCGCGATATTGCCGATATCGAGCGCATCGTGCCCAGCTTCGGCGCCGATCGCGAAGCCCGCGAGTTGGCCGAAGAGATCTTGGGCAGCGAACGGGCTCACTTGGAAGCTCTCGAAGATCTGGTCAAGCAACCGTCGTAGCCTACAAAGCTCAGGGCCTGCCAGCTCAGGCACTCAAGCCCGATGCGCCTCTTCGATTCTCACGCGCATCTGAATCAGGACGATTTCGACGCCGACCGCGACGACGTGATCGCGCGTGCCCGGGCCGCCGGGGTCGAGAGTATCGTGACGATCGGCTACAGCCTGGCATCGAGCCGGCAATCGATCGACATTGCCGCCCGCTACCCGGGCGTGTTTGCGGCTATCGGCATCCAGCCAAACGACACCATTCACGCCGCCGCGGGCGACTGGGACGAGATCGTGGCACTTGCCGCCGCGCCGGGCGTGGTGGCGGTGGGCGAGACGGGGTTGGACCGCTATTGGGACACGTCGCCACTTGCGCTCCAGCAAGATTATTTCGACCGGCATTTGCGGCTTTCGCAGCAGAGCGGCTTGCCCTTCGTCGTACACACGCGCGAAAGCGATGCCGAAGTTCTGGCGATGTTGCGCGAAGCCCGCACGCGCGGCCCGCTCTCGGGCGTCATGCACTCCTTCACCGGCAGCGCCGCGACGGCGGCCGAATGCGTCGAGCTAGGCCTGTACATCAGCTTTGCCGGCATGGTGACGTTCAAGAAATCGGACGAGCTGCGGGCCGTGGCGGCCACGATTCCCGATGATCGCATTCTGATCGAGACCGATTCGCCGTATCTTTCGCCGCATCCGTTGCGCGGCAAGCGCAACGAACCGGCCCACGTCGCCCATACGGCCGCGTGCCTGGCGGCGGTGCGCGGTGTCGACGTTGAAGCGTTTGCCGAGCGGACGACCGCCAACGCGCGGGCGCTGTTTCGTATCGCATGATCGAGGAAGAAGTGATGAGCGCGGAGTGATGAGCGATGAGCGAAATATGGGATACGATGGCTAGCGAGTAGCCACGCCCGCTTCCGTTCAGCACTCAGCGTTCATCACTTCGCGCTTCCGCCTATCCCACCGGTTGCGTCTGCGGGCAGGAGCCCAATACTTCCAGGCGCTGCGCCTTCTTGCCGAGCGCGGCCAGGGCCCGGCGGACTTTCAGATCGGTCTCGTGCCCGTCGAATTCGACGAAGAACAGGTATTCGCCGCGGGCGATCGGGAAGGACTCGATCCAGGTCAGGTTCAGCCGGTTGCGTTTGAAGATCGTGATGGCTTCCGCGAGTGAGCCGGGACGGTGTGCGATCTGGAACATCACGGCGGTCTTATCGCGTCCCGAGCGCGGAGCGGCGTCGGCGCCGATCACGGCAAAGCGGGTGATGTTGTCGGGATTGTCTTCGATCCCCTCGACCAACACGTCGAGACCGTAGTGCACGGCCGCCTCGCGGCTGGCGATAGCGGCCGCGCCAGGCTTATCGGCGGCCATCTGTGCGGCCGCCGTGGTGCTCGTGACTTCGACCAGACGGGCCGCCGGCAGGTGCTTGGCCAGCCAGTTGCGGCACTGCGAAAAGGGCTGCGCCTTGCTATAGACTTCGACAATTTCGCTCCGCGGGCTGCGGCTCATCAGGGCGTGGCGAATGCGCAGCTGCACTTCGCCGCAGATCCGCACGCGCTCGCGCGTGAACGTGTCGAGCGTGTCGGCAATCCGCCCGTCGGTCGAGTTCTCGATCGGCACCAGGCCGTAATCCGCCTGCCGGCGATTCACCTCTTCGAACACGGCCGCAATCGACCCGACCGGCACTAGCTCGACGCTTTCGCCGAAACGGTGCAGGGTGGCCAGATGACTGTAGGTGTAGAAGGGCCCGAGGAACGCGACGCGCAGCGGTTTGGTCAACTGGCGCGCGCTGCTGAGAATCTCGCGAAAGATTGCGCGGACGTGATCCGCCGAGAGTGGGCCTTTGTTTTGCGCGATGGCCGCTTCGATCGTCGCGTCGTCGCGGTCGGGCCGGAACGCGGGAAGGTCTTGCTTCTCGGCCGCGGCCAGGGCGAGGGCCAACTTGGCCCTGGCGTTGATCTGGGCCAGCAATTCACGATCAGCCCGCCCAAGCGCTACGCGCAGCTCGGGCGCTGACGCAAGTTTTGCCGCCCGCGTGCGAGTATCGGGATTGGGACGCTCTTTTGCCACGTTGGATTCTTTTGGATTCGGAGTCGAGAAGTCCTACAATCAGGTTACGTCTCCGGGTTTCACCTATGGCGGCTTACCCGGGGAGGAAGCTCGTCAGCGATGCTAAATACGGGGGCCACTCAAGGTTAGGACCGGAATTAATTCTGTGCCTGTCATTTTGGCAGCGTTGATCTTGGGCGTTTCCGCGCCCGCGCCATTCTGGCAGATAAGTGAGCTCTCGCCGCATCCCGCGCTGAGCGAGCCATTGCATTTAAGGCCACAACACCTTTTCCGGCAAGAACTTGTAAATTGCCGATTGCCGATCAACCCCGGCACAAGCTTTGCGTTCAAAAATTGACCAGCGTGTTGCCGCGGCCATTTCTGGCTGGCTCGGCTCCCTGCGTTTTGTTCAGGGATCGGAGGCAACGGCGACTACTCCAAAAATCACGTAACGACGTTTCGACGTAAACAAGCAAACCAAACATAACAGACCGCAGAGCGCTCGTGGGACGCACGAAGCGCGCAACAGGTTCAGGAGCAAAGACTCATGGCACAAGGCGAAAAGATCATCGGGATCGACCTCGGTACCACCAACTCCGTGGTGGCCATCATGGAAGGGGGCGATCCGAAGGTGATTCCGAATCAAGAGGGGAATCGACTCACGCCCAGCGTGGTCGCCTTCACCGATAAGGGAGACGTGTTGGTGGGCGAGCCGGCCCGCCGGCAGGCCGTCACGAACCCGACCCGCACCGTTTATTCGATCAAGCGCTTTATGGGCCGCCGCCACGGCGAGGTCGCCGCTGAAGAGAAGCTGGTGCCCTATACCGTGACGGGCGGGCCCCAAGACTACGTGAAGGTGAAGATCGGCGACAAGGAATACACGCCGCCCGAGATCTCGGCCAAGATTCTGCGCAAGCTGAAGGAATCGGCCGAGGCGTACCTAGGGCATAAGGTGAACAAGGCCGTGATCACGGTCCCGGCGTACTTCAACGACGCCCAGCGGCAGGCCACGAAGGACGCCGGCCAGATCGCGGGTTTGGAAGTCGCCCGCATCATCAACGAGCCGACGGCCGCCTCGCTGGCCTATGGGCTCGACAAGAAAGAAGCGCAGAAGATCGTGGTTTTCGACCTTGGCGGCGGCACGTTCGACGTCTCGGTGTTGGAAGTGGCGGAAGGCGTGTTCCGCGTGATCAGCACCAACGGCGATACGCACCTGGGCGGCGACGATTTCGACTTCACCCTCTTGAACTACGTGGCCGACGAATTCAAGAAGGACCAGGGCATCGACCTGCGCAACGACAAGATGGCCCTGCAGCGTCTGCAAGAGGCGTGCGAAAAGGCCAAGAAGGAATTGAGCTCGGCCGCTTCGACCGATTTGAACCTGCCGTTCATCACGGCCGATGCCAGCGGCCCGAAGCATTTACAGATGAACATCACGCGCTCGAAGTTCGAGCAACTGGTCGATCCGTTGATCGAGCGTTGCCGTGGGCCCGTGATGAAGGCGCTCGAAGACGCGAAGATGAGCCCGAAGGACATCGACGAAGTCGTGCTCGTGGGCGGTTCGACCCGCATTCCCAAAGTGCAGGAGCTGGTGCAGAAGATTTTCGGCAAGGAGCCGCACAAGGGCGTAAATCCTGATGAAGTCGTGGCCGTCGGCGCCGCGATCCAGGGCGGCGTCTTGGCCGGCGAAGTGCAAGACGTGTTGTTGTTGGACGTGACGCCGTTGTCCTTGGGTATCGAAACCCTGGGCGGCATCATGACCAAGCTCGTCGAACGCAACACCACGATCCCCACCGAGCGGAAGCAAACCTTCAGCACTGCCGACGACAACCAGACCGCCGTCACGGTGCGCGTTTTCCAGGGCGAACGCGAGATGGCCAACGACAACCGGCTGCTTGCCCAGTTCAACCTGGAGGGCATCGCCGCCGCGCCGCGCGGCGTGCCGCAGATCGAGGTCAAGTTCGATATCGACGCCAACGGCATTCTCAACGTCTCGGCCAAGGACTTGGGCACGGGCAAGGAACAGCACGTGCGGATCGAGAAGTCGAGCGGTTTGTCGAAGGAAGAGATCGACAAGATGACCCGCGATGCCGAGTCGCACGCGGCCGAGGACAAACAGAAGCGCGAGCTGGCCGAGGGGCGCAACCAGGCCGAGTCGCTGTGCTTCCAGGTCGAAAAGCTCGTCAAGGAAAACGAAGGCAAGCTGAGCGGTGCTGATAAGAAGCCGCTCGAAGACGCCATCGCCAAGACCCGCGACGTGGCCAAGGGGAGCGACGTGCAGGCGATCAAGAACGCCATCAGCGAGCTGGAGGCGGCGTTCCACGCCGTCGGCAAGGTGCTGCACGAGGCGGCGACCGCCTCGCCTGGCGCTACGGCGGCAAACGACGGCGGCAAGAAGCCGGGCGAGGACGAGGCAATCGACGCCGAGTTCGAGGTGAAGGAGTAAGGCTGACGGCCGAGCCAAAATTCAGATTCGCGGCGGCCGGCTGGTTCGAGACGGAACCGCCGGCCGCTTTCGTATCCGGGCCGAGAAGGAAAACACATTCATGGCATTCCGTTTCGACAAACTCACAATCAAAGCGCAAGAAGCCGTGCAACGGGCCCAGGAACTGGCCGCTGATCGCGGTAATTCGCAGATAGAGCCGCTGCACTTGTTGGCGGGACTCGTGGCCGAGACCGAAGGGGTCATCCGGCACGTGCTGGAGAAAATCGGTACCAACCGCGGACAGTTGGAAAAGGTGCTACAGGGGGAACTCAAGCAGTTGCCGAGCGCCTCGGGGGGCGCGCAGCCGCAACCGTCGTCGGCGCTGATGCAAATCTTCGATGCGGCCGCGAAGCAAGCCGAGTTGATGAAAGACGAGTTCGTTTCCACCGAACATCTGCTGTTGGCCCTGGCGAAAACCGACTCCAAGGCCAAGCAGGTCCTCAAGCTCAGCGCCATCGGCGAGAGCGATATCCTCAAGGCACTGCAGGCGGTGCGCGGCAGCGCGCGCGTCGAGGATCAGAACCCCGAGGCCAAGTTCCAGGCGCTCGAGAAGTACGGCATCGACCTGGTGGAGCGGGCCAACCAGGGCAAGCTCGACCCGGTGATCGGCCGCGACCAGGAAATCCGCCGCGTCATCCAGGTGCTGTCGCGGCGTACGAAGAACAATCCCGTGCTGATCGGCGAGCCGGGCGTCGGCAAGACCGCCATCGCCGAAGGGCTGGCCCTGCGCATCGTGCAAGGTGACGTGCCGCAAAGCCTGAAGAACCGCCGCGTCATCGCCCTGGACATGGGGGCGTTGATCGCCGGCACGAAGTTCCGTGGCGAGTTCGAAGAGCGCCTCAAGGCTGTGCTCAAGGAGGTGCAATCGGCTGGCAACGTGGTCCTGTTCATCGACGAGTTGCACACGGTCGTCGGTGCCGGCGCGGCCGAAGGAGCCAACGACGCGGCCAACCTGCTCAAGCCGGCGCTCGCGCGCGGCGAGCTGCGCTGCATCGGCGCCACGACGCTCGACGAGTATCGCAAACACATCGAAAAAGATCCCGCGCTGGAGCGGCGCTTTCAGCCGGTCTTCGTTGGCGAGCCGTCCGTCGAGGATACAATCGCGATCCTCCGCGGCTTGAAGGGGCGTTACGAAGCGCATCACAAGGGGGTAAGGATCAAGGACTCGGCCCTGGTCGCGGCGGCGAACCTGTCCAACCGCTACATCGCCGACCGCTTCCTGCCCGACAAGGCCATCGACCTGATGGACGAAGCGACCAGCCGGCTGGCGATGGAGCTGGAAAGCGTGCCGACCGAAATCGACCAGGTGCAGCGCCGGCTCGTGCAACTGGAGCTCGCGCAGCGGCAACTCTCGGAAGAGACCGAAGAACACGCCCAAGACCGCCTGGCCGACATCGAAGAGGAAATGAAAGAATTGCGGCGCAAGCTGCGCAATCTGCGCGAGCAATGGGAGGCCGAGAAACACGGCGTCGGCGACGTGCAGGCCATCCGCAATGAACTGGACAAAGTCGAGCTCGAATTCGGCCACTTGAGCAACACGATCAAGGAGCGCCAGTCGCAGGGGCTGCCGATCGACGAGCGCGACTATCAGCGACTATACGAGCTGGATAATCAGCGCAAGAAACTGGCCGTGCGATTGGAAAGCGCGGGCACCGCGCCGCCGACCAGCGGCCGGCGCCTGCTGCGCCAGGAAGTGGGGCCCGACGAAATCGCGGAAGTCGTCAGCGCCTGGACCGGCATTCCGGTCAGCCGCATGATGGAAACCGAAAAGGCCAAGCTGTTGGTCCTGGAAGAACGCCTGCATCAGCGCGTCATCGGTCAGGACGAGGCAATCGAAGCCGTATCGAACGCGGTACGCCGCAGCCGGTCGGGCCTGCAAGATCCCAACCGGCCGATCGGCTCGTTCATTTTCCTCGGCCCCACGGGCGTGGGCAAAACCGAGCTGTGCAAGGCGCTCGCCCAGGTGCTGTTCGACGACGAAAACGCCATGGTCCGTCTCGATATGAGCGAATTCATGGAACGCCACACGGTCAGCCGGCTGATCGGCGCGCCGCCGGGCTACGTCGGCTACGAAGAAGGAGGCCGACTGACCGAGGCCGTACGCCGGCGCCCCTACTCGGTCGTCTTGTTGGACGAAATCGAAAAGGCCCATCGTGATGTATTCAATGTGCTGTTGCAGGTGCTCGACGACGGACGGCTGAGCGACAATCAAGGTCACACGGTCGATTTCACGAACACGATCATCGTGATGACGTCGAACATCGGCAGCCAGGAAATCCAGGAGCTGACGCGCAACGGCGCCAGCCAGGAGACGATTCGCGATGCCGTGCAACGAGAGCTCGAAGGCCGATTCCTGCCCGAGTTCTTGAACCGCGTCGACGAGGTCATCACCTTCCATCCGCTCGACGCCAAGCAGATTCGCAAGATCGTTGATCTGCAGGTCGAGCGTCTGCGTAAGCAGGTCGAGCACGCGGGGTTGCACCTGGAAGTGACCGACGCGGCTTTGGACGCTGTGTCCTTGATCGGCTACGACCCGATCTATGGTGCGCGACCGCTGAAGCGCGTGATCCAGCAAAAGCTACAGAATCCGCTGGCGACCGAGCTTTTGAAGGGGACTTACACCGAAGGGAGCACGGTGCGGATCGACTACGAAGATGGCGACTTCAAGTTCGAGCGAGTCGCCAGATCCGAGCCGGCCGAGGTTGGCTGAAATGCTTGTCGCCGAGGCGCTCCGTGCGCGAAATTCGCCTTTCGGGGGGATGCGTGCATGTAGCGCACCCTGCGAGCAAGCTGGTTACGAAACCACAATGTCCGACGAACCGACCCACCGGCCCGAAGCGCCAGCGAGGGACCTTATGGCCGATGCACATGAAGAACCCACGCTGGTGCGTCGGGCTGGTGTAAGTACTGCACCGCATCGCGCTCGTTAGCGATCGGCCTTGGTCAGTTGCCAGTTGGCGATGATGACGTCAGCACCGGGCGTGAGCTTGCGCAGCTTATCGGTGATGACCGGGCGTTCCGAGACCTTGGCCGTTTTGAGCTTCTTGGCCAGGTGGGCCAGCTTCTTGCGACGGTGACGCCGGCGCTTGATTTCCTTGTGGCGTTCGCTGATTCCACCCACCGTGAAAGCTCCTAGCCAAGGGCGTGCAATTGCTGGGAATGGCCCCGCCACCGCAGGGCGAGACCAGCCTTTGTAGCTCGGCCGCCGGAGCGCGTCAATCGCAGGAGAGTGCCGGTGGTGTCCTAGTTCTGCGTGCCAGTATGGTCTCGGGCCAGGAGTCGGCAGGCCTGTGCCGGTCGGCCTGAGCCGCGCCGCCGCGGGCGCCAGCTTTTAACGCTGCGCCTTTTTCAATTGGGCCTCGACCTCGGCGACTTTGCGGCGCTGGTCTTCGACTTCCGCGACCAGCTTGGCACGCGTCTCGTCCACGATGTGGTCGGCTTCGGCCAGACTCTCGCGCTGCGTGGCGACGTACTTCTGATCGTCCTCGTATTTTCGATCCTGACGGTCCGCCCCCGATTCGGCGAGCGACTGTTCGACTTTATCGACGTCCGCCTTCTGGATCCGCTCCTGTCCGGCCAGGTCGACCTTGAACCGATCGAATTCCAGGAGTGCTTTTTCGCGCTCGCCGAGTTTCTCCTTTTCCTTGGCGTACTGGGCGCGCAAGTCGCTCACGCTGGGCTTGCAGCCGGAGAACAGAACCAGGGCAACGACGATCCATAGTCTCATGGCGATCACCCTCGAAAGCAAATTCTCGCCCCGCTCATCCCCCGCAAAAAGCTCCTCGACTATTGATAATTCTAGCATCCCGCCCCCGCGATCCTGGGAAATGGCCAGATTGCCCTGCTGGGCGGGTATTGTGAAACCGAGAACAAGGGAGCCTATGACAGAGTGCATGCCACGGTGGTTTCCTTAGCGCGGGTCCCCGGCCGTGGCGCAATGATCCTCTCCCAGTTGCGTAACGTGTGGGTTGTTGCGGGAATTCTCTCTTCGCCCCCGAGCGGCCGGGTTTTGGCCCGACAAACACCTCGCATCAGGCACTTCGTTCTTGGGCCGGCGCTAGATAGAATCAGAGGCCCCAAGCGGTCGGCAAAACCGCGCTATCGGATGGGTGGCAGAGTGGTCGAATGCGGCAGTCTTGAAAACTGCTGGGTGCGCAAGTGCCCCGGGGGTTCGAATCCCTCCCCATCCGCTTGATGATCAAGCGCTTTCGCGCTTCTCGTCCAATCAACGCCGCGAACGAACAGGAAAGCCGCCGGCAC